>CACBWE010000005.1 GCA_902542855.1 uncultured Pelagibacteraceae bacterium
AACACCAAATACTATTGTTTTATCAGCATTTTTACATGGAGCAGAAACAATCACTTTTTTTGCACCTTTTTCTATATGGGCAAGAAGTTTTTCTTTTGAATTAAATTTTCCGGTACATTCAAAAACATAATCAATATCATATTTTTTCCAATTAATATCTTCAATTTTTGTTTCTTGAGAAAATGTAATTTTATTTTTATTAATTATTAAATGATTTTGATCATAATTTAAATCAGCATTTAATTTTCCATGCATAGAATCAAATTTGATCAATTTAGATGTAATTTCTGAATTTGACCTGTTGTTTATATGATTAATTTTTAGATTTTTATTATTACTTTCGACAATTGATCTAACAACCATACGACCAATCCGTCCCATTCCATTAATTCCAATTTTAATTGTCATTTTATTTATTTAATAATTTTTTAGTTATATTTTTAATGTTTGTACTCTCCAGTCCAAAATATTTATAAATATCTTTATAGGGTGCACTTTTTCCAAATTCATCAATTCCAAAAGCAATACCGTTATCACCTACATATTTTTTCCAACAATCGCTTGATCCAGCTTCAATAGATATTTTAAATTTTGTTTCTTCTAAAATTTTATTTTTATAAGATTTTGATTGTAATTCAAAAAGTTCCATACAAGGCATTGATATCACTTTGGAATATATTTTATCTTTGGCTAATTTATGGCTAATCTCTAAAGCTAGATTAACTTCAGATCCACTCGCTAATATTGTTAGATTAATTTTTTTATTTGTTCTTAAAACCTCATAAGCACCTAATGAGCATAAGTTTTTATAAGGGTATGTTTTTCTTACTGGATTTAAATTTTGTCTTGTTAAAGATAGAACGCTAGGTGTCTTTGAGCTCTTTAATGCATGTTCCCAACACTCGATAGTTTCAATTCTGTCTGCAGGTCTGAATACATTTAGGTTAGGTATAGCACGTAAGCCCGAAAGTTGTTCTATAGGCTGATGGGTAGGGCCATCTTCTCCTAGCCCAATAGAGTCATGAGTCATTACATAAATGACTCTTTTTTTCATTAATGCAGATAATCTGATCGAAGGTTTGCAATAATCAGAAAATATTAAAAAAGTACCTCCATAAGGAATTAGATTGCTGTGAAGTGCGATACCATTCATGACTCCACTCATTGCGTGTTCTCTCACTCCGTAGTGAATGTAGTCACCAGTAAAATCTCCTGGTTTAATTATTTTATGGTTTTTAGTTTTTGTATTATTTGATCCTGCTAAATCAGCAGAGCCACCAATTAAATTATTTTTTCGTTTTGTTAATGCACTCAATGTCATTTCTGAACATTTTCTAGTAGCTAAACTTTTTGGCTCCTTTATTGCATTTTCTTTTTCTTTTTTTAGTGCTGTAGTAAAGTTATTTTTTAAATTTTGATTAAATTTTGTTTTTTTTCTTTTTAATATTTTTTTCCATTTTTTTTCTAAAATTTCACCTTTTTTGCCAATTCTTCGCCATTCATTTAAAATTTTATTTGGAATATCAAAAGGTTTGGTTTTCCAATTTAAGGCTTTTCTTACGAGTTTGATTTCATCTACTCCCAATGGACTTCCATGGGACGATGCTTTTCCTGATTTATTTGGCGAACCATATCCAATCTTTGTTTTACAAGAAATCACAGTAGGTTTTTTTGCTTTTTGAACTTTTTTTAGTGCTTTAAAAATTTCTTTTTTATTATGACCATTGATAGAAATATAATCCCAACCATATCCTTCAAATCTTTTTTTAAAATTATCTGAAACTGCGAGATTTGTTGGACCATCAATTGAAATTGAATTATTATCAAAAAGCATAACTAAATTTTTTAGTTTTAAATGCCCTGCCAAACTCATTGCTTCATGACTTATTCCTTCCATTAAGCATCCATCTCCAGCTAAAACATAGGTTTTATGATTAATTAAATCTTTACCTAATTTATTTTTTAAAATTTCCTCTGCAATTGCAAAACCTACTGCATTAGATATACCTTGACCAAGAGGACCTGTTGTAGTTTCAATACCTGTTTTCGGATGATATTCAGGATGTCCAGCACAAATAGAATTAAGCTGCCTAAATTTTTTAATATTATTAATTGAAATGCTTTTATATCCAGTTAGGTAAAGCAAAGAATATAAAAGCATAGAACCATGACCAGCAGACAAAACAAATCTATCTCTATTTAACCAATCTGGATTCTTTGGATTAAATCTTAAAAAATTTTTGAATAAAACTGTTGCAACATCTGCCATACCCATTGGCATCCCTGGGTGACCTGAATTTGCTTTTTGAACAGCATCAATTGATAAAAATCTGATGCAATTAGCTAAATCATTGTGTAGTTTGCTCAAAATTATCCTGACTAGACTAAGAAGAATCTATTTAATAATATAAACATATATATATGAATTCTATAAACGAAAAAGAAAAAAAATTAAATATTGCATTAGAGGAATTAAAAAATTTAGATCTAACAAATCCTGAATTACAAAAAAATATCGAAAATTTAAGCACAAAACAAAATCAATTAGAAATTGAAAAAACACAGATTGAAGAAAAATATAAAACGTTACTAGAGGAACATGAAAATCTATCAAAAAAACTTGAGGATTTAAAAAACAAAGAAAAGTTGGAAGAAAGAAAACAAATTGAATTTTCTGAAAAAATTGACGAACTTAATCAAGAAACTGACACACTATTGGATGAAATAGATAAATGGCAAATGTAAGTATAAAATTTAATAATAAAGAGTTTTTGCTTGCTTGTGAAGATGGACAAGAGGAGCACTTAGAAGAATTGTTAATCCAGATTAACAAAAAGTTCAATAATTTAAAAAATGATTTGGGAAATCTAGGTGAAAATAAATTATTATTGATTACAGCTGTAAAAATAATGGATGAATATTATGAAACTAAGAAAAAAGTAGATCAAAAAAAAGAAGAATTAAATGATCTATCGAAAAAATTTAAAGAACTAAAATCTCTAATTTATGATTATAGGGACACAAAAGAATCTGAAATTAAAAAACTAAATCTTGATCATGAAAATTTAAAACAAGAAATTGACGATAATCAAAAAAAATATGAAAATTTAATTGATCAAGCTGCTGATCAAATATCAAATTTTGTAAAAAAAGCAAAATTAGAAAACATTTCAAAGTAGGTCTGTGAGTAAATTTCAGCTAAGAAGTAAAATTTTAAATCTTAGAAAAAAAAATTCGAATAAAAAACTTAGTCTCAATCCTGACAGAATTTATCGATTTCTAAAAAAAAATAAAATTAATTTTAAAAATATAGGAGGGTATTACCCTTGTAATTATGAGATTGATGACTTGGATATGCTTTATTTTTTAAGAAACAAAAAGGCAAATATTTCCTTACCAATAATTAGAGAAAAAAACCAAATGGATTTTTTTGAATGGAAAAATAAAGATCCTTTAAAAATTAATAAGTATGGAATTGCTGAGCCAACTTTAGGAATGAAAATTTACCCAGATATAATATTTGTTCCTTTAGTAGCTTATGATGATGATTTGAATAGATTAGGCTATGGCGGGGGATTTTATGATCGTTATTTAGAAAAAGTATCTAAAATTAAAAAAATATTAAAAATTGGATTAGGATTTTCATACCAGGAGATAAAAAAAATACCTATCAACAAGTATGATAAGAAACTTGATTTAATAATAACAGAGAAAAAAATTATACAATGAAAATTTTATTTTTAGGAGATGTTGTTGGAATATCAGGATGTTCTAAATTAACAAGTAATTTATTAAATGAAATTGATAAAAACAAAATCGATTTTGTAATAGTAAACGGTGAAAATGCAGCAGTTCAAGGTGTGGGGCTAACTAAAGAAATATGCAAGGATTTTTTTAATTGTGGAGTTAATGTTATCACAACTGGCAATCATGTTTGGGATCAAAAAGAAATTATGGAATTTATTGATAAAGAAGAAAGATTATTGAGACCTAAAAATTTATTTGAACCTGCACCAGGAAAAGGTTTTCAGATTTATAAAACAAAGAATGATATAAAAATTGGAGTTCTTAATTTGATGGGCAACGTTTTTATGAAAAAGTGTGAAGATGTTTTTGAAGCTTCTCAAAAATTTTTAAAAGAAAATGAAATGAAAAGGGATTTTGATTTACTTGTAGTTGATTTCCATGGTGAAATTACTAGTGAAAAAAATGCTATAGGACATCTATTTGATGGAAAGGCAACGCTCGTGGTTGGAACCCATACTCATATTCCAACAAATGATGCAAGAATACTTAATAATGGCACTGGATATCAAACCGATGCAGGTATGTGTGGGGATTATGATTCTGTGATTGGAATGAATAAAGAAAATTCCTTGAATAGATTTTTAAAAAAGAATTCAGTGAAACACTTTCCCGCTACTGGAGGTGCTACTTTGTGTGGTGTTATAGTAGATTGTGATATAAAAACGGGTTTAGCAATAGACATCAAAAGCTATGTATACGGAGATCAACTAAAAAATATTTAAAGATCATGGCAGGACACTCACATTGGGCAGGGATAAAACATAAAAAAGGTAAGGCTGATAAGCAAAGATCAAAGATATTTTCAAAATTATCTAAAGAGATTACTGTCGCGGCAAAACTTGGTGACAAAGATCCAGCAATGAACCCTAGACTAAGATCTGCAGTGCAGGCTGCTAGATCTGCAAATATGCCTAAAGATAATATTGAAAGAGCAATAGATAAATCTTCTGCAGCTACAGGAGCAAATTTTGAAAATTTAAGATACGAGGGGTTTGGACCAGAAAAGATTGCTGTTATAGTTGAAACTTTAACGGACAACAAAAATAGGACAGCATCAAATATTAGAACAATTTTTCAAAAAAGCGGTGGGAGCTTAGGAACTCAAGGTTCAGCATCTCACAATTTTCAACAATTGGGTATAATCAAAATTGATAAAAAAGAAATATCTGATGAAAAAATTTTAGATTTAGCGATTGAGTCAGGAGCTGATGAATGTTTCTCTTATGAGGATTATCATGAGGTACAGTGTCAAATGAGCGAAATATATAATATAAAAAAAAATCTTGAGAAAATTATTGTGAATTTTATTTCTACAGAAATTGAATGGGTCCCGTTAAATAGTATTGAAGTAAATAAAGATAATAAAGATAGTGTAGTAGATTTTTTAGAAACTCTTGAGGAAGATGACGATGTTCAGAACGTTTATTCAAACTTTAATTTAGGTGGTATTTAATGATGATTATTGGAATTGATCCAGGCATCTCAGGTTCAATCTGTTTTTTTCAGGATGGTATAATAAAAGACGTAATTGAAATGCCAACCATGATTGATGGCAAGAAAAATAAGCGACAAGTAAATGGTGCCCAAATATTTAATGAATTTAGTGAAAGGATAAACAAATTTGATAAAAAAAATATAAAAGTTGTAATTGAACAAGTTTCTGCAATGCCTGGCCAAGGCGTTACAAGTATGTTTAATTTTGGTCAATCTTTTGGTATTTTAAAAGGTATATGTAGCGCAATGCATTTACCTGTTTATTATGTTAGGCCTGCTAAGTGGAAAAAATATTTTAACCTTATTAATTCAGAAAAGGATGCGAGCAGAACAAGAGCTATTGAAATTTTTCCATATTTTTCATCACAATTGTCAAAAAAAAAAGATAACAACAAGGCAGATGCTATTCTAATAGCTAGCTTTTTCTACGAAACTTATCAAAAAGAAGAATAATCAATTTAAATTAAAAGACAAAATCATGACACATTTACGTGTGATGAGTAAGCATGGAAGCAGATATAGCAGCAAAGGCAGTTGAATTAGGAACAAATACTGATTTTTCATTATTTAGTTTATTTATTAGAGCAGACATAATTGTTAAGTCTGTAATGATTATATTAATACTGTGCTCAATATATTCTTGGGCTGTAATTATTGAAAAGTTTCGATTATTTAAAAAAATAACTAAATCTTCAGAGGAATTTGAGGAAAAATTCTGGAATTCTAAATCTGCTGAAACTTTTTATAATAGTTTACCTAGTAAGATTGAGGATCCAATGTCCCTTGTGTTTCAAGATGCAATGGAAGGATTGCTTAAAAAAAAATCAAGAACAAATATTAGTGAGAGAATGAGTGCATCTTTAGAAGCTGGAATTGAAAAGCAAATGACAAAAATTGAAAAAGGTTTTACTTTTTTAGCAACAGTAGGCTCAACCGCACCATTTATTGGGTTGTTTGGAACTGTTTGGGGAATTATGAATTCTTTTCAATCTATAGCTATTTCAAGGAACACAAGTCTTGCGATAGTTGCGCCAGGAATAGCTGAAGCTTTATTTGCAACTGCACTTGGTCTATTGGCTGCAATACCAGCAGTAGTGGCATACAATAAATTTAATAATGATTCCAAAAAATATTCAGAAAAATTAGAAAATTTTTCAAAAAGATTTTTAACAATTATTTAAATGGCATTTAAATTAAATCGTTCTTCTAAAGAACCAATGAGTGAAATAAATGTTACTCCTTTTGTGGATGTAATGCTTGTGTTGTTAATAATTTTTATGGTTACAGCACCTTTGTTAACTGTTGGCGTTCAAGTCGATTTACCAGAAAGTTCAGCAGACTCTTTGCCAGAAGAGACAGAACCTTTAACACTTTCAATTAATGCAAAAGGTGAAATTTTTATTCAAGAAGCAAAAGTTGAATACGATAATATTATTGCAAAGGTTTTGGCGGTTTCAAAAAATAGAACTGATACCAGGATTTATGTTAGAGGTGATAAAACTATAAATTATGGAAGAGTTTTAGAAATAATGGGATTACTATCAGGATCTGGCTTTACTAAAGTAGCATTGATTTCAGAACCATATAAACAAAGGTAATTAAAGTGAATAGAAGTTTAATTATTTCTTCTGCTTTACATGCTTTGTTAATTTTCGTTACAGCTATGAGTTTGCCTTTTTTGGCGAAGAAACCGCTTGATATTCCACCAATTGTATCAGTTGAATTAATTCAAATAGCAGAAAAAACTAATATTCCATTTGCACCTAAGGCTAAAAAAATAATTGAGAAAGTAAAAGAGAAAGAAAAAAAACTTGTTTCAGAACAAGCGCCACCAAAAAAAGTAGAAAAAACGAAAACAAAAACAGTCCTGGCTCCAGATCAAAATAATAAAAAAATAGTAAATGAAACACCTGAAGCAATTCCACTTCCAGATAAAACTTTAAAAAAGGTTGAAACAAAAGAGGAAAAAAAACAAAATCCTGAAAAAGTAGATGATGAAGTTAAACAGGTATCAGAATTTGAAAAAAAAGAATTGTTTGATCCAAATAATATTGCTGCTTTAATTGATAAATCAAAAGAAGAGAGTGCAGAAGTTTTAAAAACAAACGACGACATTACTCAAGATCAAGAAAGAAATGTAGAAAATGTTGGTCTTACATTAAGCGAAGAGGATGCTCTTAAGGCACAAATATTTGGGTGTTGGAGTATTCCATTGGGATTACCATATAATGAAAATCTCTTGGTAAGAATAAAGTTAAAATTAAAACCTGACGGAACAGTATCAAAAACAGAAATTTTAGACCACGCGAGAATGAATAAACCAGGCCAAGGTTTTTATAAGGTATTAGCAGAAAGTGCTCTGAGAGCTGTCAAGCTATGCCAACCATTAAGAGTTCCAACTACTGGATATGAAAGATGGAAAGAATTACAATTAAATTTTGATGCAAGAGAGATGTTAGAAGGGTAGTATCTTATAATGACAAAAAAAATATTAATTTTATTATTTTTATTAATACCTATAAATGCAAATGCTTTAATAGAAGTTGATATAACTCGGGGAAATTTAAATCCACTTCCTTTAGCTGTTTCCCCATTATCAATTGACGAAGAGTCTAGAAAAGGTTTTGAAAAAATACTTGAAAAAGAAAATATTGGTTCTGAGATATCAAATATTGTTGAGAACAATTTGAGAATTTCAGGATTATTTAACCCTCTTGATAAAAAAGCTTTTTTACAAGCCCCTGACATTGCAAATTTAAAACCAAGATTTGAAGATTGGAATTTAATTAAAGCTCAAGCACTTATCACCGGTAAAGTAAATTATGTTGACGATAAATTAAGAGTTGAGTTTCGATTATGGGATGTTTTAGCTGCTAAAGAAATGATGGCTTTAGCTTTTACAACAGTCCCTAAGAATTGGAGAAGAGTAGGGCATATTATTTCTGATAAAGTTTACGAAAGGTTGACCGGAGAAAAAGGTTATTTTGATACAAGAATAATTTATGTCTCAGAAGAAGGACCAAAAACGCAAAGAATAAAAAAATTAGCAATCATGGATCAAGACGGAGCTAATAATAAATTTTTGACATTAGGAAATGAGTTAGTTTTAACACCACGATTTAATCCAGCAAGTCAAATGGTAACCTATTTGTCTTACTTTAAAAATATGCCTAGAGTTTATTTATTAGATATAGAAACCGGTATACAAGAGGTAGTTGGAGATTTTCCTGGAATGACATTTGCGCCGCGTTTTTCGCCTGACGGTAAAAAAATAATTATGAGTTTTGCTAAAGACGGAAAGTCAGATATTTACACTATGGATTTAGAAAATAGAATTGTTGAAAAAATTACTAATCACCCATCAATTGACACTTCCCCGTCTTATTCTCCTGATGGAAAATATATTACATTTAATTCTGATAGAAGTGGTTATCAGCAAATTTACGTAATGAAGAACGATGGAAGTGATGTAAAAAGAATTTCTTTTGGTAACGGTTTGTACGGAACTCCTGTATGGTCTCCTAGAGGGGATTTAATTGCATTTACAAAGTTACATAAAGGTAAATTTTATATAGGTGTAATGAGAACCGATGGTAGTGGTGAAAGATTGTTAACTGAAAATTATTATCAAGAGGCGCCATCTTGGTCTCCAAATGGAAGGGTATTAATATTTTATAGAGAGACAAAAACCAACTCCAAAGGAGAGGGATTTTCTGCTAAATTGTGGTCTATAGATTTAACAGGTTATAATGAGCGGCAAATAAAGACACCAACAGATGCTTCAGACCCATCATGGTCATCTTTATTAAGTAATTAAAGATTAATTTTTGCAAATTTCTTGATTTTTAGACTTGAAACCTTTACTTAGTTGTGAAAAAGTTAAGAAATTGAAATTAGCAGCAAGGAGCAATTTAATGAGATTAAACAAAATTTTTAAAAACACACTTTTAGTATTAGCAGCTTGCCTAGTGCTATCTGCATGTGCAACTAAAAAAGAAGTAGCTACAGACATTCAAGGTCAAATGCAAGGTGATGTTTACACAGGAACAGACACAGTTGAATATTTAGCTGAAGGTGTTCCAGACAGAGTTTTCTTTGCAACAAATGAGTCAATATTAACAACTGCATCAAGAGAAACTTTAAGAGCCCAAGCAGCTTGGTTAAGAAAGAATCCAAACATAAATGTAGTTCTTGAAGGTCATGCTGATGAAAGAGGAACAAGAGAGTATAACTTGGCTCTTGGTGAAAGAAGAGCAAATGCAGCTAAAGACTATTTAATGACTTATGGAATATCTTCTGAAAGAATTACAGTATTAAGTTATGGTAAGGAGAGACCAGTTGACTCTGGTTCAAACCCATTAGCTTGGTCAAAAAACAGAAGATCAGTAACTGTTAAAGCAAATTAATTATTTAAAATTTAAGACCCTAAATCCATTAAAGGTTTTAGGGTCTTTTTTTTGCCATTTTTATAATCATAAATCTTATTTAAATGATGATTGTATTTAAATTATTAATTTTAAAATTATTTTTAATCTTAAATTTGTTTTTTATTAATATTTCTTTTGCAGATAATCATAATATCTATGAAACGTTAGAAATAATAAAAAATGATCTTAAAACACTTGAAAGAGCAGTATATTCTGGATCTATAGACGTAAAAGCAAGCACTAATGATAATTCAGTTTTAGACTTGGATCAAAATTCAGAAGATGTTTTAACTAGACATTTATTAAAATTATCAGAAGTTGAGGATCAGTTTAGAGAACTCACTAATAAATTTGAAGAAATAAATTTCAAGTTGGATAAATTATCTTCCCGTGTTTCAAAAATTCAAGCAGATAACCAAATTAGGTTTCAAGATATAGAAACCAACATTAGCGCTGGAAGTATAAGTAGCGTAGAAAATCAATTAAGTTCAAAGCCAAAAACAGATGAGCAAAAAGTTTTGCCTGGAAGTTCACAACCACAAGATTTAGGAACAATTTCATATAAGGATACTGAAACAAATGAAACTTCACAACAAATTCAATCTGTTGATACAACAGCTTCAATTGTAACAGAAACTTTTCAGTCTGAAGAAAAAATACTTCCTCAGGACTTAAATGTGGAGAAGCAATATGAATTTGCAACGAGTTTTTTAAAAGTTGGAGACTATGGCACAGCAGAAAGAGCATTTAGGGAATTTGTTTTATCTAACCCTGATCATGAGTTAGCTGGTAGCGCACAATATTGGTACGCAGAAACATTTAGAATTAGACAATTATATACAGATGCAGCTTCTGCTTATCTAGAGGGTTACCAAAAATATCCTAAAGGAAAAAAAGCTCCAATTAATTTATTAAAACTTGGAGTATCAATGGTTCAAATAGGTGAAAAAGACCAAGGATGTAAAATGATAAATGGTGTAGAATTACAATATCCTAATGCAAATCAGTCAGTAATACAAAAAGCAAAATATGAGTCCAAAAAATTTGAGTGCATCAAAAAAGACTCATAAGTTTTTATTAAATCAATTAAAAGATAAACAAACTTCTAAAATTTATAAAAAATTTGAAAAAAATCTTAGATTAAAAGAGGATTTTATAGTTGCAGTTTCTGGTGGGCCAGACAGTCTAGCATTATGTTTTTTATCAAAAATTTATTCGATTAAAAAACATCTAAAAGTAAAATTTTTTCACGTTGATCATAAACTTAGGAATAATTCAACAAAAGAGGCAAAATTTGTAAAATTGCTTTTAAAAAAATTATCTACCAATCTTGAGATTTTAACTTGGGTTGGAAAAAAACCAAAAAGCAACATCCAATCTATTGCAAGAGATAAAAGATATTCACTGATGATAAACAAGGCAAAAAAACTAAAAATAAATAATATTTTATTAGGTCATCATAAGGATGATTTAATAGAGAATTTTTTTATTAGAATTTTAAGAGGCAGTGGTTTAAATGGTATGGTGTCATTTGATCAAAGAACCAACTTACAAAATATAAATTTGATAAGACCTTTATTAAATTTTTCTAAAGAAAATTTAGAACATATTACCAAAAAAGTTTTTAATAATTATGTTGACGATCCCTCAAATAAAAATGATGATTTTAAAAGAGTAAAAATTAGAAATTTTTTAAAAAATTTGGAATTAGAGGGATTGGATAATGAAAAATTTAATCTAACGATTAAAAATTTAAGATTTGCTAATGAGTCAATTAAATTCTTTGTAGAAAAAAATTTAAAAGATAATTCAACAATTTCAAATATAAATAAGTTTGTTATTTTGAATAAAAAATTTTTTCTTCAACCAGAAGAAGTAGTTTTTAGGTCTTTAACAGAAGTATTAAAAAGTGTTGGTAAAAAATACTATCCAGTAAGAGGAAAAAAAATTGATAACCTAATTTATCGAATTAAAAATGATAACTCATTCATGACCACTTTAGGAAACTGTGTAATAAAGAAGTTAAATAGCTCAGTTATAGTATCAAAAGAGCGTTAAAGTTGGTAAAATAACTGATATTTTGTCACTTGTTAATTTAATAATAATTCTTATTTTAAACCCATGAATTTAAAAAATCTTGCAATGTGGGGAATTATAGTTTTTTTAACTATAGGTCTTTATAACATGTTTAAAAATCCACAGTCTAATGTTAGAGGTGGGAATCAAATAATATTTTCAGATTTTTTAAATTCAGTTGAAGACGGTGAAGTTCTAAAAGTTGAGATACAGGGTAATAATATCAAAGGTACTTATTCAAATGGAAATTCTTTTTCAACCTATGCTCCTAATGATCCAAATCTAATAGAAAAATTATCAGAGAAAGGCGTGAGTATTTCAGCAGCACCCTTAGAAGAAAAAATGCCTTCGTTGTTTGGCGTACTTTTATCATGGTTTCCTATGTTACTGCTTATTGCAGTATGGATTTTCTTTATGAGACAAATGCAAGGTGGCAAAGGTGGGGCAATGGGATTTGGAAAATCAAAAGCTAAAATGATGAATGAATTAAAAGGGAAAGTTACTTTTAATGATGTTGCTGGTGTAGAAGAAGCTAAAGAAGAAGTAGAAGAAATGGTAGAATTCTTAAAAGACCCAAAAAAATTTAGTAGATTGGGTGGTAAAATTCCAAGAGGAGCTTTGCTTGTTGGCCCCCCAGGAACTGGTAAAACTTTATTAGCTAGAGCTATTGCAGGTGAAGCAGGAGTTCCGTTTTTCACCATTTCAGGTTCAGATTTTGTAGAGATGTTTGTTGGAGTAGGAGCATCCAGAGTAAGAGATATGTTCGAACAGGGTAAAAAAAATTCTCCATGTATTATTTTTATAGATGAGATAGATGCTGTTGGAAGAAGTAGAGGGGCAGGTCTAGGGGGTGGAAATGATGAGAGAGAACAAACCTTAAACCAGTTGTTAGTTGAAATGGATGGTTTTGATACAAATGAAGGTGTCATAATTATAGCTGCAACAAACAGACCAGATGTGCTCGATCCAGCTTTATTAAGACCAGGAAGATTTGATAGACAGGTAGTAGTTTCAAACCCAGATATTATTGGAAGAGAAAAAATTTTAAAAGTTCATGTAAAAAAAATAAAAATGGCGCCAGATGTTAATTTAAGAACAATTGCAAGAGGCACGCCAGGGTTTTCAGGGGCTGATCTTGCAAATATAGTTAATGAAGCAGCTTTGTTGGCAGCGAGAAAAAATAAAAGGATAGTCACATTAATAGAATTTGAGGAAGCAAAAGATAAAGTTATGATGGGTGCTGAAAGACGTTCAATGGTAATGACAGAAGATGAGAAAAAACTAACTGCATATCATGAAGGTGGACATGCACTAGTGTCGTTTAATATGCCAAGTTATGATCCAATTCATAAAGCTACTATTATACCAAGAGGAAGAGCTCTTGGAATGGTAATGAACTTACCTGAAAGAGACAAACATGGTTACTCAATAAAATATCTTAAAGCGAGACTAGCTGTTTGTTTTGGAGGAAGAGTGGCTGAAGAATTAATCTTTGGAAAGGATAATATATCTACAGGAGCAGGTGGAGGAAATGGGTCTGATATTAACCAAGCTACACAGTTAGCAAGAGCAATGGTAACAAAATATGGAATGAGTGAAGAAATGGGTCCAGTTGAGTATGGGGAAAACCAAGAGGAAGTTTTTTTGGGAAGATCAGTTACTCAAACTCAATCAGTATCAGAGGAAGTTGCTCAGAAAATTGATAAAGAAATAAGAAAGCTTGTAGATGAAGGATATAATCAAGCTAAGAAAATTTTAACAGAAAAAATAGATGATCTACATAAAATTGCCAAAGCTCTAATAACTTATGAGACTTTAACTGGTGAAGAAATAGAGAATATAATTAATAAAAATTTATATCCTAAAGATAAAATTTTAGACAATCCAGAATCAAAAGATGAACAAGACTCAGCTTTAGGCGCGATGGGTTTGAAACCAAAAATTGTTCATTAATACATAATGCCAAGATATTACACAAGAGCGTGTAATTTCTATTTTGGCAAACAATCAAAAATTTTAGTAAATAAAAGAAAATCCATCCCTTTACATCAGATTAAAGAAATATCTTTTGACCATGTTGAGATAATTACAAGAAAAACAATTAGAAAAATTTCAATAAATAAAGTCAGAAATTTACCAAAAAAACTAAAAGCAAAAATAAATTCAGATTTAAAAAAAATTAGGTCAAAAAAATCAAATTTTTCAAATTTAAATTTTAAAAAAATTCCAAACATATTGGGTGTTTTAAATCTAACTCCTGATAGTTTTTCTGATGGAGGGAAATTTAACAAAAAAAATAAAGGCGTCAGTCATGCTATTTATTTATATAAAACTGGCGCTTCGTTAGTAGATGTTGGTGGAGAGTCTACAAGACCAGGATCAAAGGAAGTAAATGAAAATCGAGAGTGGTATAGAATTAATAAGACATTAAAATCAATTGTAAAAAAAATACCAATATCTTTAGACACAAGAAAATCTGCAATCATGGAAAATGGTATTAGTATGGGGGTTAAACTTATTAATGATGTTTCGGGATTAAGCCATGATCCTAAAACAATAAATGTTTTAAAAAAGTATAAAATTCCATTTGTAATACAGCATTCGGTTGGGACACCAGAAAATATGCAAAATAATCCAATATATAAAAATGAATTGTTAGATATATATGATTATTTTGAAAATAAGATTAAGTTAATAAGGTCTAAAGGTATTAAACACAATAATATAATTTTAGATCCTGGAATTGGATTTGGAAAAAATTTGAAACATAATATGAATCTTATAAGAGGCGTTTCTATTTTTCATTCATTAGGTTTTCCTATACTAGTAGGAAATTCAAGAAAAAGATTTATTAAAGATATATCAAAAAAAAATGATAGCAAAACAAGGATTGGCGGAACTATGGCTTCTTCAATTTATTTAATGATGCAAGGAATTCAGATTTTAAGAATTCATGATGTTAATGAAGTTATACAAGGTATTAAAGTTTTTAATCAGATAATCAAAAATTAATGGCAAAAAAATATTTTGGAACAGATGGAATAAGAGGTGCAGTTAATAGCAAACATATAAATGGAGATATGTTTTTTAAATTTGGACTCGCTAGTGGAACATACTTTAAATCTCAAAAAAAAAGAAAACAATCAGCAATAATTGCAAAAGATACGAGATTGTCTGGATATACACTTGAACCAGCTCTTGTCTCAGGTCTGGCTTCTGCTGGTATGCATGTTTATACCTTAGGACCCTTGCCAACTAATGGATTGGCTATGTTAACAAAAGAGATGAAGGCTAATATGGGTATAATGATTACCGCCTCTCATAATCCACATTTTGATAACGGTTTAAAATTGTTTGGTCCTGATGGAATGAAATTATCAGATAAAATAGAAAAAAAAATTGAAAGTCTCATAGATAAGAAAATCTCAAAAAATCTCTCACATTCTGAAAAATTAGGAAGAGTTAAAAGATTGGAAACAGGAACCAAAAATTATATTAAAATATTAAAGAAAAATTTCACTAAAGAGTTCAATTTAAGAGGACTAAGAATAGTAATCGACTGTGCAAACGGCGCTGGTTATAAGGCAGGTCCTGAATTATTGAAATCATTAGGAGCTAAAGTGATAGCAATAGGTATTAAACCAAATGGTTTAAATATTAATAAAAAATGTGGATCAACTTTTCCAAGAAACATTAGGTCTGCAGTAAAAAAATATAAAGCTCATATCGGAATATCTTTAGACGGTGATGCTGACAGAATTATTATGTGTGATGAGAAAAGCAATATTATAGATGGAGATCAAATTATAGCTGCTTTAGCAACAAGATGGAAGAATAAAAAAATGTTAAAAGGAGGAGTTGTTGGAACATTAATGTCAAATTATGGTTTAGAAAAATATTTTAAATCAATAGGAATAAAATTTTTAAGGGCAAATGTTGGAGATAGGTATGTTAAAGAAAAAATGCAAAAATATAATTTTAATTTAGGTGGTGAACAATCAGGACATATTATTTTAGGTAAATTTGCAACTACAGGAGACGGTTTATTAGTAGCTTTAGAAGCTCTTTTTGCTTTAAGAAAAGGAAAAAAGGCAAGTGAATTTTTTGAACAATTTAAGAAAACTCCTCAGCTCTTAAAAAATATCGAAGTAAAAGATAAAAATATTATTAACAAACCAGAGATAAAAAAAATTATAAAAAATGCAGATAAATTGATTAAAGGTAAAGGAAGAATTTTAGTTAGAAAATCAGGAACAGAGTCTAAAATAAGAGTAATGGGAGAAAGTGAAAATAAAATTCTTCTACATAAATGTGTGAACATGATAGCGAAAAACATTAAATAAATTGAAACCTAATTCTAAAATTTTAATAATTGCAGGATCTGACTCATCTGGTGGAGCAGGTATTCAGGCTGATATAAAAACTATCACTGCTCTTGGTTCTTATGCAATGACAGCAATTACAGCAGTTACATCACAAAATACTACAGGTGTAAAATCAATTGTTGGGATTAATCCAAAAGAAATTTTTAATCAAATTATTTATAGTTGTAAAGATATAAGACCTGATGCAATAAAAATTGGTATGCTGCACTCTTCAGAGGTTATTAGAATGGTGCTAAAAGCTTTGGATATAATTAAAGTTAAAAAAATTGTATTAGACCCAGTAATGGTTGCTAAAGGAGGGGCTAAACTGACAGATAGTAAAACTATTCAATTTTTAAAATTTAAACTAATAAAAAAAGTGTCACTTATTACTCCTAATATTCCTGAGGCAGAAATTTTAACTAAAACAAAAATTGTAACAAAAGAGGATATGATTCTTGCCGCTAATAAACTTATAGGTTTAGGAGCTAAAAATGTACTTATAAAAGGTGGTCATTTAAAACATAAAAATGTATTAGATATTTTAATAAACACAAAAGATCTAAAGATCTTCAAAAGCCAGCGTCACAAAACAAAGAATACTCATGGCACAGGTTGTACTTTATCTAGCTCAGTTACAACTTTTTTATCATGTGGAAAAACAGTAAAGAAATCTTGTGAGCTTGGAATTAAGTATGTAAATTCTGCAATAAAGTCAAACCCTAAATATGGAAAAGGTCATGGCCCAATTAACCATCTCACTTCGTTTAAAGTAAACAGAAAATTTAAATAATGAAAAATATAGTAGTTGTTGGATCTCAATGGGGTGATGAAGGCAAAGGAAAAATTGTTGATTGGTTATCTGAACAGGCTGATGTGGTAATAAGATTTCAAGGAGGTCACAATGCTGGCCATACTTTAGTGATTGATGGTGTTACATATAAATTGAGACTGCTGCCATCTGGAATAGTTAGAAAAGGTAAAATATCAATTATTGGCAATGGAGTTGTTGTAAATCCATGGGCTTTATTAGAGGAAATAGAAGAAATAAAATCTAAAGGCGTAGAAGTAAATGTAAATAATTTTATTATTTCGGAATCTGCAAATTTAATTTTGCCTTTTCATGGAGAAATGGATGAGATTAGAGAGGATGCAGCAGGAAAAAGCAAAATAGGAACTACAAGACGTGGAATTGGACCAGCATATGAAGATAAAGTTGGAAGAAGATCTATAAGAGTTATGGATCTAAGATCTGAAAAAAATTTAGATCAAAGACTCGATTCTGTATTAGTTCATCATAATGCAATTAGAAAAGGCCTAAGAAAAAAAATTTTTGAAAAAGATCAGCTTAAATCTGATTTGCTAAAAATAGCACCCAAAATACTAGAATTCTCTCAGCCAGTTTGGCTAAAGATTGATCAATTTAAAAAACAAAAAAAGAAAATTTTATTCGAAGGCGCCCAAGGTATTTTGCTTGATGTAGATCATGGTACCTATCCTTTTGTAACCTCATCTAATACTGTTGCTTCAAGCGCAGCAACAGGAACTGGTTGTGGCCCTAATTCGATAAATTATGTTCTTGGCATTACGAAAGCTTATACAACAAGAGTTGGAGAGGGACCTTTCCCTACAGAGTTAATAGATGATATCGGTGAACTTTTAGGAACACGCGGGAAGGAATTTGGAACTGTCACAAGTAGAAAAAGAAGATGTGGATGGTTCGATGGTGTTCTAGTAAGGCAAACCATTAAAATCTCAGGGATTGATGGTATTGCTTTAACAAAATTAGATGTACTAGATGAATTAGATGAAATAAAAATGTGTGTTGCTTATGATCTCGATGGCAAAAGATTAGAGTATTTACCTGCCGCTGTAGAAGATCAGATAAAAATAAAGCCAATTTATGAAACTTTCCCAGGTTGGAAAGTTTCTACAAGTGGAGTCAAAAATATGGACTTATTACCTGATAATGCAAAAAAATATATTTTTGCTATTGAAGATTTTATTGGTGCAAAAGTATCAAGTATCTCAACTAGTCCAGAAAGAGATGATACTATTTTAATTGAAAACCCTTTTGAGGTTTAATTTGCAGGTAAAAGATTTTTTGATTTAGCTAATAGAAGCATATGCTTTTGCAGTTTTTCAAATGCTTTATTTTCTATTTGTCTAACTCTCTCTCTGCTAATTTTATATTTTTTACTTAAATCTTCTAGTGTAATTGGGTCATCATTTAGTCTTCTTGAGTATAAAATTTCTCTTTCTCTGTCGTTAAGAACTTTAATAGAGTCTTTTAATAAATCTTTTCTTTGCTCCATTTCCTCGTTGTGAGCAAATTTTAAGTCATGATCAAGTTCTTTATCAACTAACCAGTCTTGCCATTCATCTCCATCTTCCCCAACTTGAGCATTTAGTGAGAACTCCTTTCCAGAAAGTCTTCTGTTCATTGAAACTACTTCTTCTTTACTTACATCAAGCTTATTAGCTATATGATCAACGTGTTCATCTCTTAAGTCTCCTTCAGTTTCAGGAGAAATTTGATTTTTAATTTTCTTTAAATTAAAAAATAATTTTTTTTGAGCAGTAGTAGTTCCAATTTTTACTAGGCTCCAAGATCTTAAAATATATTCTTGAATAGAAGCCTTAATCCACCACATAGCATAAGTTGCTAATCTAAAACCTTTTTCTGGTTCAAATTTCTTAACAGCTTGCATAAGACCTACATTTCCCTCTGAAATCATTTCATTAATAGGCAAACCATATCCCTTATAACCCATGGCAATCTTTGCAACTAATCTTAAGTGACTAGTGACTAATTTTTCTGCAGCTTTAATATTACCAGTTGTTTTCCAATTTTTTGCTAGCATATATTCCTCTTCTGCAGCTAACATCGGAAATTTTTTGATCTGCTCTAAATAGCTAGATAGACCACCTTCATTAGAAAGGGTTGGCAGATTGTTACTCATTGTTGTACTCATAGCAGTGTTTATTTAATTAATTATAGCTAATTTTCAATAATTTATTCTTCAGTATTTCTAAGCATTTTTAGAATATTATTTAGATCTTGTGGCAAAAGTGAGGAAAAAATCATCTCTTTCTTAGTATGCGGATGTATAAATCCTAAAGTTTTTGCATGCAGGAATTGTCTATTTAATTTAGTAATAGAATTTTGGATATCAAAATCAATATTTTTTAATTTTTTATATTTTTTTTTATATTTGTCATCTCCAACTAAACTATTACCTTTAAAATTCATATGAACTCTTATCTGATGTGTTCTTCCTGTTTCTAATTTACATTCAACTAAACTTAAGGTTGGTGTTTTCTGATTTTCAAAAATTTCAAGTGTTTTATAATTTGTTATAGCTTTCTTACCTTTAGAACTACTAACTTCCATAAGTTGTCTATTTTTTGAACTACGAGTTATAAATGTCTCAATTCTTCCTGAGGAGGGTCTTAATTTTCCCCATATTAAAAGTTGGTACTCTCTGATAATTGTATGATCACTAAATTGTTTTGATAAATTTTCATGAGTTTCATTGTTTTTTGCAATTACAACTAAACCAGATGTGTTTTTATCAATTCTATGAACAATACCAGGTCTTAACTCATCACCTATATTTGATAAAGAATTCTTGTCATAATGCATCAATGCATTAACAATTGTCTTATCATAATTTCCAGCTCCTGGATGCATGATTATTCCAGCAGGTTTATTAATTACTAATAGATCATCATCTTCGTATATTATTTCTAATTTAAATTCGTAAGGTTTAAGAGATGCTATTTCAGGCTCTGGAATCTTAAGATTTATAGTATCACCAATTGAGACTTTTTTTGACGGACTTTTAATTATTTCATTATTTAGTGTTAACTTTTCTTTTAAAATTAAATTTTTAATCCTAGTTCTACTAATTAATTCCTCCCTTTTGTTAATTAAAACATCAACCCTTAAATTCTTCTCATTCTCTTTGACTATAAAATTAATGTTTTTTTCCATAAAATATAATATTAATACTATATGCGCTTGTAGCTCAACTGGATAGAGCGCCTGACTTCGGATCAGGAGGTTCTGGGTTCGACTCCTAGCAGGCGCACCAATTTATTCTCCCATGTTTATCAAAGTTCCTTTTTCTCTTGCTTTATCGAAAGAGTAATAAAATAT
This sequence comes from uncultured Pelagibacteraceae bacterium, assembly GCA_902542855.1. GTDB lineage: Bacteria > Pseudomonadota > Alphaproteobacteria > Pelagibacterales > Pelagibacteraceae > Pelagibacter. The sequence goes on from CACBWE010000005.1 coordinate 20,331, forward strand.
GGATATTGATAAAATTAAATAAAACCCATTAAGATAGACTGCATTTATTATATTTTCATAATTGACTGTTCCATTAACTAAAATATTTCTAGTCTCCTCAAAAATATATACTAATGGCAATGCGAAAGCGATTGATTGGAATATTTCTGGTAATATTTCAACTGGGTAGTATATACAGCCAAAAGGTGCTAACAAAAACATGGTAGACCATGCAATATTTTCAAAAGATGGACCAAATCTTAATAAACCTGCTGACACAAGTAGACCAAGCGTAATTCCAAATAAATATAAACTTAAGAAAAGAAAAGCCAAAGGAAGACCAAGTTTTAACAATGAAATTCCAAACAATGGAGAAGTTAACAATATTGCTGGTATTAAACCAATTAAAGCTCTAATTAAAGCTGTCAAAACTAAAGAGATAATTATCTCACTAATTTTCATAGGAGCAATAAATAGGTTTGTAAAGTTTCTGCTCCAAATTTCCTCTAAAAATAACATATTAAAGCCAATACTGGTTCTAAATAAAAAATCATAAAGAATTGCACATGAAAGAATAACTCCTACCGCACCACTGTAGTAAGTGCTATGAGCTGCAAAAAAATTAGAAATAAATCCCCAGAGAGTAATTTGAATTGAAGGCCAATAAATTAAGTCTAATATTCTTGGAAATGATCTAGTTATTAAATAAAAGTGTCTTAAAAAAAGACCATAAATTCTCATTAAATTCATTTTTATTTTCTCACAATTTCTAAAAATACTTCTTCTAAATTTCTTCTTCCATACTTTGTTATTAACTCTTCAGGAGTTCCTCTATCCACTATTAAACCATCTTTCATCATTAAAACAGAACTACATAATCTTTTTACTTCTTCCATATTATGAGAGGCAAGCAAAACTGATATTTTTTTTTCCTTTTTGTATTCTTCTAAAAACGATCTTACAAAATCACCAGTTTCAGGATCTAATGAAGCAGTTGGTTCATCCAACAAAAGTACCGTTGGATCATTTATTAAAGCTTTAGCAAGACTTACCCTGTTTTTTTGTCCAGAAGAAAGTTCTCCTGTAATTTTGTTTAAAAGGTCTTTTAATCTAAGTTTATTTGCAAGGTGATCTATCCGGTCATTTAAATTTTGAATATTATATAATTTTCCATAAACAATTAAATTTTGTTTAACTTTAAGTTTTTTAGGTAATTCAATATATGGTGAAATAAAATTCATTTTGTGAAGAAGTGAGATTTTGTTTGTTTCAATATTTTCTCCGTTGATTAAAACCTCACCACTACTTGGTTTTAATAATCCTAAAATCATTCCAATAGTTGTAGTTTTTCCACATCCATTAGGTCCCAATAAACCAACCATTTCATTTTCATTAATTTTAAAATTTATATTAGTTACTGCTACTTTATCTTTATATTTTTTTGATAGATTTATTACTTCAATAGAATTTGTCATCAATATTTAGAGGCTCTCTCTAATCTATCATTAATTGTTTTGCCAAGACCTTTGCCTGGTATCTTTTCGACTGCAATCTTTTTAAAACCATCGTTTTTAATTTTTCTTAAAGTTGAATATAAATTCTTTGCAGCTTCATCTATATTTTTCATTTTGGATAAATAATAATAGTTTTTTAATTTTGATTTTCTTTTTTTAATTAATAAATAAGCCTCATCTTTTTTTGGTTTTTTAACATTGACTCTTAAAGGTATCCCGGGTGAGTAATGTAACGGAAATAAACCAGGTGATAATTTTTTTTTTGAATTTGTATTAATTAATAATTTTTTTTTTAAAACATTTTCGATTTTTTTAGTATCTAGGCCTCCATATCTTAAAAGTGAGGGCTTTTCTAAAAGGTTTAGTATTGTAGACTCAACTCCAATTTTACTTTTTCCTCCATTTAAAATATATTTTATTTTTGAACCAAATTCTTCTTTTACATCAGATGGTTTAACTGAACTTAATCTTGAGGATATATTTGCACTAGGTGCCGCTACCGGATAATCTAAATTTTTTAATAAATTTCTTAACAATTTATGTTTAGGAAATCGTACGGCAATACTTTTTTTATTATTAGTGACAAATTTTGATATTTTTGAGTTATTTTTTAATTTTAAAACATAAGTTATCGGACCTGGAGAAAATTTTTTGTAAAGTTTAACTAAATTATCATTTATATCACAGTCTTCTTTAAGTCTTTGAATATCGTAATAATGGACAATTAGAGGATTATTTAATGGTCTTTTTTTAAGACTAAATATTTTCTTAACTGCACTATTCGAGTAAGCGTTTGCAGCCAATCCATAAACAGTTTCTGTTGGTACCGCAACACAATCATTATTATCTAAATATTTTTTTGCTTTTTTGATATTTGATTGAATAGATTTCATGTATTAATAATTATTATTATATGAAAGATAAAATTTTACCACTTGATTATGACCAGTATTCAGTTGAGGAGCTTACAGAAAAAGCTAATAAGATTATAGAGTCTCTAGAGAAGGAAAATAATTTTAACAATTCAGTTGATAGTTATCAAGAACTTCTAAAATTAAATAATATTATTGAAAAGAAATTTCATAAAAATTTTAAATCTATTGGGGAAGAGACAAATAAAAAGATTAAAGAGATAACTAAAAAAAATGAAAAAACAGCTTAATAAAATAGCTAAGGATACAAATATTTTCCTTAAAAAATATATTAATTCACAGAAATATTCTCAGCTAAAGTCACCCATGAAGTATGGTTTGTTTCCAGGTGGAAAAAAAATAAGATCTAAAATCTTAATGGACTTAGGGTCATTATTTTCAATAGATTATAAAACATTGATAATAGTTGGGTCGGCTGTTGAATGTATTCATGCTTATTCACTTATTCATGATGATCTACCCTGCATGGATGATGATGATATAAGAAGAGGAAAACCTTCAGCTCACATTAAATTTGGTGAGTCTACAGCAGTTCTGGCAGGAAATTCATTACTGACTTTAGCTTTTGAAATTTTATCAAGTCCTAAATTGAAATTAAATGAAAAGATAAAGATCAACCTAATCAAAAAATTATCAGAATGTTCAGGACATCTAGGAATAGCTGGTGGGCAATATTTAGATTTAAGTTATGAGAGAAAGAAAATATCAAGGAATAAAATATTAGAAATGGAAATAAAAAAAACTGGAATGTTATTTAGTTTTTGTTGTGCAGCTCCAGCAATAATTAAGAAAAAAACAATCCAAGAAATTAAATTTTTTGAAAATATTGGATCAAAAATTGGTTTATTATTCCAAATAGCTGATGATTTAATTGATCTGAAAAGTAATTCTAAGGAAGCTGGAAAAAAAACAGGAAAAGATCAAAAAAAAGGCAAGGCAACACTTATAAATTTAATAGGCTATGATGACTCACTTAAGTATTGTGATAAGATAATAAAAGATATTAATAAGAATTTAAGAAAATATGGTTCAAGATCTGAAAAAATAAATGAAACATTAGGCTATATACTGAATAGAAAAAAATGAAAAAAAATTATCAATTTTTAAATAATATCAATTTTCCATCTGATTTAAGAAAAGTTTCTGAAAATAATTTACAAAAAGTAGCGGATGAGGTGAGGGAGGAAATGATAAGTGCTGTTTCAGAAACAGGAGGTCACCTTGGTGCTGGTTTGGGAGTTGTTGAATTGACAGTTGCACTTCATTATGTTTTTGATACCCCAAATGATAAATTAATATGGGATGTTGGCCATCAATCTTACCCACACAAAATTTTAACTGGAAGAAAAGATAAAATTAGAACTTTACGACAGGGCGATGGTTTATCAGGTTTTACAAAAAGATCTGAAAGTGAGTATGACCCATTTGGAGCAGCACATAGCTCAACATCTATTTCATCAGCATTAGGAGTTGCAGAGGCAAATAAATTAGAAAATAAGTCTTCCAATGTAATAGCTGTAATAGGTGATGGAGCAATTAGCGCAGGTATGGCTTATGAAGCCATGAATAATGCTGGAGCATCTAAGACAAAAATGATTGTTATTTTAAATGATAACGACATGTCAATTGCAAAACCAGTTGGAGCAATGAGAACTTACTTGGCAAAATTATTTACTGGTAAAATATATTTTAGTCTTAGAGAAACCTTAAAACTAATTACATCTGCATTTTCAAAAAGATTTAGTGCTAAAGCAGGAAAAGCAGAGGATTTTTTCCGTTCAGCAGTTACCGGAGGTACATTGTTTAGTTCACTTGGTTTTTATTATGCAGGTCCTATAGATGGTCATGATTTATCAAGCCTAGTTCCAATTTTAAAAAATGCAAAAGAATCAAGACATGAGGGTCCTATAATGATTCATATCAAAACTCAAAAAGGAAAAGGTTATTCTTATGCAGAAAAAGCAAATGATCATTATCATGGAGTGTCAAAATTTAATGTTGAGACTGGCGAACAATTAAAGAGCAAATCAAATCTTCCAGCTTATACAAAAGTATTTGCAAACACGTTAGTTAAACATGCTAAAAAAGATAGCAAAATAGTAGGAATAACAGCTGCGATGCCTGGAGGGACTGGCATGGATATTTTTGGCAAGGAGTTTCCAAATAGAATGTTTGATGTTGGAATAGCGGAACAACATGCTGTAACTTTTGCAGCCGGTCTAGCAACCGAAGGATACAAACCATATGCTGCAATTTATTCTACATTTTTACAGAGAGCATATGATCAAGTTGTCCACGATGTTGCCATCCAAAGTTTACCAGTTAGATTTGCGATAGATAGAGCAGGATTAGTTGGTGCTGATGGATCGACACATGCTGGGTCATTTGATATAACTTACTTATCAACTTTACCAAACTTTGTAGTAATGGCAGCAAGTGATGAAGCTGAACTTGTTAAAATGATTAATACTTCAATAGATATAAATGACAGACCTTCTGCAATTAGATATCCAAGAGGAACTGGAGTAGGTGTTGATCTCCCATCAATAGACGAAAAAATTGAAATCGGTAAAGGAAGAGTCGTTAAACAAGGGACACAAGTTTGTATTTTAAACCTCGGTACTCGACTTGAGGAGTGCAAGTTAGCTTTAGAGGAATTAAAAGCAAAAGGGGTTTCAACAACTTTGATAGATGCCAGATTTGCAAAGCCTTTAGACGAGGAACTTATATTAAAATCTGCTAAGGAACATGAGCTTATGATAACTATTGAAGAGGGATCAATAGGTGGTTTTGGTTCTCATGTTAAAAATTTATTAGCTGAAAAGGGAGTATTTGATAAAGGTTTAAAATTTAGATCAATGACTTTACCAGATAAATTTATTGAACAAGATAATCCAAAAAAAATGTACGATAAAGCTGGATTAAACAGTTCTCAAATTTCTAAGAAAATCTTTGATATTTTGTTTCAAAAGGAGACAATAAGAGTTGTGAAAAATTAATTTAAACTAACCACACTGGGCTTTATTCATTAAGTAGTGGTCAAGTAAAACACAGTTCATCATAGCTTCACCAATTGGTACAGCTCTAATTCCTACACAAGGATCATGTCTACCTTTAACAGATATTGAAGTATTTTTCCCAAATTTATTTATAGTTTTTCTACTAGTTAAAATTGACGATGTTGGTTTAACAGCAAAAGATGCAATAATTTCTTGGCCCGTAGAAATTCCACCAAGAATTCCACCTGCTTTATTTGAATTGAATTTTAATTTATTTCCTTTTGAAGAAATTTCATCTGAATTTTGTTCCCCACTTAATTGTGCTGAGTTCATTCCTGCTCCAATATTTACACCCTTAACTGCATTAATACTCATTAGACCTGAAGCTATGTCAGTATCCAATTTTGAATAAATTGGAGCACCTAAACCAACTGGGATACCTCTTGCTCTTATTTCAATCACTGCTCCGCATGAGGATCCTGATTTTCTTACACCAAGCAAATATTTTTCCCATAATTTAATCATTGATTTATCTGGACAAAAAAATGGATTTTTTGAAATCACTTTATCGTTCCATTGATTTGTATCACATCCAAGAATTCCCAGCTGAGTTACTGCACCAATTACTTTAAATTTTTTACCTAATTTTTTTTGAAGTACAACTTTCGCTATTGCACCGGCTGCAACTCGTGCTGCAGTTTCTCTAGCAGATGATCTACCACCACCTCTATAGTCTCTAATTCCATATTTTTTAAAATAAGTTAAATCTGCATGACCTGGTCTAAACTTATCTTTAATATTACTATAATCTTTGGATCTCATGTCTTTATTGTAAATTATGAGAGAAATAGGTGTTCCTGTAGTTTTACCCTCAAATACTCCTGACAATATTTGGACTTTATCGTCCTCTTTTCGCTGAGTTGTAAATTTAGATTGTCCTGGTTTTCTCTTGTCCAATTCTATTTGAATATGTTGTTCTTTAAGATTTATGTTTGGAGGACATCCATCAACAATACAACCAATTGCAGGCCCATGAGACTCTCCCCAAGTTGTGAAACGAAATAGCTTTCCAAAAGTATTAAATGACATTATTTATATTATATAGATTATTTTGTTTAAATTATGAATCAAAAAAACTCTTTAGATCTTAATAGTTGCTTTCTTGATATAGATGATCCAATTCAATTGTTTCATGAATGGATGGAGGAAGCAAAGAAAACTGAGCCAAATGATCCAAACGCTGTTGCTGTGGCCACATCAGACAAAAACAACATTCCTTCAGTTAGAATGGTTTTACTCAAAGATTTCAACAAAGATGGATTTGTATTTTATACAAATTTGAATAGTCAAAAGGGAAACGAATTAAAAGAAAATCCATATGCTGCGATGTGTTTCCATTGGAAAAGTCTCCTAAGACAAATAAGAATTAATGGAGAGGTGTCATTAGTTTCTGATCAGGTTGCAGATGAATATTATTCATCTAGAGCTTATGAAAGTCGAATAGGAGCATGGGCTTCTAAGCAAAGTGAAGAATTAAATTCCCGAGAACAATTGTTAAAATCTATACAAGATTACAAAAAAAAATATAGCAACAAATTAGATGTACCAAGACCAAGTCACTGGTCTGGATGGATTTTATCTCCAGATAGTATTGAATTTTGGCTAGATGGTGAGAACAGAATTCACGAGAGATTAAAGTACAATAAAGATAACTCCGGAAAGTGGATAAAGTCTTTATTAAGTCCTTAAAAATTTCGTGATAAACTAAATGATGTTAATCTTTTAAGAATATTTTTTTCTTTTGAGTCTTTAAAAACGCTTAGAGAATTTGAGGCTAAATTTATATAGTGCTGTGCTTTTTGATAGCATTCCTGAATTATTTTATACTTATTTATAAGAGCAATAATTTCATTAAAGTTATCTTTTGTTCTTAATTCTTTTTTAAACATATTTGATAAAATTTTCTTTTCATCATTTCCTAATTTTTGAAAAAGTAAAATTATTGGTAGGGTAATTTTTCCTTCAAAAAAATCTTGACCAATTTTTTTACCAAATAGTTTGAGTTCAGCATTATAGTCTAGGGTGTCATCTGCTATTTGAAAAGTTAATCCCAAGTTTTTTCCATAAAATTCTAAAGCATCTTTTTCTTTATTTTCTGCATTAGATAAAATTGCACCAACTTTAGTTGCTGCTGCAAATAACTCAGCAGTTTTAGCTGAGATTATTTTTAAATATGTTTCTTCCAGCATATCAACTTCACCTTTGTGTTGAAGTTGTAGAACTTCTCCTTGAGCAATTTTAGATGAAGTGGAAGATAATAATTTTAAAACTTCTAGGTTTCCATCTTCTACCATCATTTCAAAACATCTACTCAATAGATAATCTCCTATTAAAACTGAAGAATGATTACCCCAAACTTTGTTTAAAGTTTCTTTCCCTCTTCTAACAGTGCCTTCATCAATTACATCATCATGCATCAACGTTGCGCCGTGAATTAATTCAACACAGGCAGCTAAATTTATATCTCTAGAACCTTTAGAGTACCCGCATAATTTTGCACTACCCAACGTTAGTAAAGCTCTTAGTCTTTTTCCTCCAGTTTCTATATGATAATCTGTCATTTTTTGAACCAGCTGTACGTCACTAGATAATTTTGATTTTATTTTTTCTTCGGTTAAAACCAGTTTTTCTTCAACCGAGTCTTTAAGCTGAAAATATGAATCATTTATCTGATTTTTAAGCTGTACAACTGTTCCCATAACATTTTTAAATTAGTATAGTTTGTTTATATATATTACTTATCAATTGACGCACCAGTTTCTTCAATTATAAGTAGTCTTTATATTCAATAAATAATTCTATAAGACTTACCTATGTTCTCTTTTTTTAAAAAGAAAAAAATTGTTGCTCACTTAAAATTAAGTGGGGTTATTGGTAATGCAGGAAAATTTAAACAAGGTATTGATTTTGCAGGTCAAGAAGAACTAATTAAAAAGGCTTTTTCTCTGAAAAAAGCTGCATGTGTCGCTATATCAATCAATTCTCCAGGAGGATCACCAGTTCAATCTCATTTAATCTACAGCTTTATTAGACAACAAGCAAAAAAACACAAAAAAGAAGTTATTGTATTCGCTGAAGATGTAGCAGCTTCTGGAGGATATTTGATTTCTTGTGCTGGGGATGAAATTTATGCAAATTCAAGTTCAATAATTGGATCCATAGGAGTGATATATTCATCTTTTGGATTTACAGAGTTGATAAAAAAAATTGGGGTTGAAAGAAGAGTTCATACTGCTGGCAAAAACAAAAGCACACTTGATCCATTTTTAGAAGAAAAAAACGAGGATATTGAAAGATTAAAAAATATTCAATTGGATCTTCATAAAGACTTTATAGATGTTGTTGAAAAAAGTAGAGGATCAAAATTAAACAAATCTGATGTAGAACTTTTTTCAGGTGAGTTTTGGTCAGGCAGTAAAGCAAAAAATTTAGGATTGATTGACGGAATAGGTAACGCACATGAAATATTAAAAGATAAATTTGGTGAGGATGTAATTATTAAAAAATTTGAAAAATCAAAAGGATGGTTAAGTCAAAAACTTTCTGCATCTAGCAATCAAGTAGATCAAATAGCAAGTATTTTAGATGAAAGATCAATTTGGCAAAGATATGGTTTCTAAAGCAAAAAAAGAAAAAAAAAAAATTCAAACATTTCAAGATACAATTTTAAATCTTCAGAAATTTTGGAGTAAAAAGGGATGCATTATTCTTCAGCCTTACGATATGGAGGTTGGTGCAGGAACTTTTCATCCAGCTACTACCCTAAGATCACTAGGAACTAAACCATGGAAAGCAGCTTACGTACAACCATCAAGAAGACCCACAGATGGAAGATATGGAGATAATCCAAACAGGTTACAACACTATTATCAATTTCAAGTTTTAATCAAACCTTCTCCTGAAAATATAAAAAAACTTTATTTAAATAGTTTGTCTACTATAGGAATAGATCATAATGATCATGATATAAGGTTTGTTGAAGATGATTGGGAAAGTCCAACATTAGGTGCCGCAGGATTGGGGTGGGAAGTATGGTGTGATGGAATGGAAATTACTCAATTCACCTATTTTCAACAAATGGCTGGATTTGATTGCAAACCTGTATCAGTTGAAATCACTTATGGCTTAGAAAGAATTTGTATGTTCACCCAAAAAGAAAAAAATGTTTATGATTTATTGTGGAATGATGAAGGTTTAAAATATCACGAAGTTTTTCATCAAGCCGAGAAAGAATTTTCGGCATACAATTTTGAACATGCGAATGTAGAAACACTTTTGAAAATGTTTGAAATGCATGAGTCTGAGGCAAAAGATTTGGTAGAAAAAAAAATTTCATTACCAGCATATGATCAATGTTTAAAAGCCAGTCATGTATTTAATATTCTAGATGCAAGAGGTGCAATCAGTGTCGCACAAAGAGCTGGTTATATTGCTAGAATAAGAGATATTACAAAATCTGCAGCTGGCGTTTGGTTAGATAGTCAAAAATAATGTCAGAGTTTTTTTTAGAATTATTTAGTGAAGAAATACCTTCAAATCTTCAACAAAATTTAAGGGAGGACTTACTTAAAAGTTTTACTGATTTATTTTTAGAAAAATCAATTTTATTTAAAAAAAGCTCGTCATATTCAACCCCAAACAGACTAGTGGTATTATTTGAAGGTGTTCAAAAAAATGTTGTACTAAAATCTGAGGAGATTAAAGGTCCAAATATTAAGTTACCAGATGCAGCACTCGAGGGGTTTGTTAGGTCAAATAAAATTTTAAAAAAGGATCTCTACCAAAAGAAAATAGACAAAGGAGAATTTTATTTTTTCAAGTCAAAATCAAAAAAATTGAACACACATGAATTATTAGAAGAATTTATCCCAATATTATTAAATAAAATTCAATGGAAAAAATCAATGTATTGGGGAACTTTTGACTTAAATTGGGGTAGACCTTTAAAGTCAATTCTAGCTGTATTTGATAAAAAAAAGTTAAATTTTAATTTTCACCACCTAACATCTTCTAGCTCAACTTTTATTGATAAAGAATTTGAGGAAAATAAAAAAAAATTCTTAGAATTTAAAAATTATAAAAGTTTTTTTAAAAAAATTGATATTATCATTGATCATGTTGAAAGAAAAAAGATAATTGAAAAAAAATTCAATAATATATTAAAAAATAAAAATATTAAGATTCAACATAATTCTAAATTACTTGATGAAGTTGTAGATTTAACAGATCAACCAAATATCCTTCTTTGTGAATTTGATAAAAAATTTTTAAATATTCCAAAAGAAATATTAATTATTACCATGCAATACCATCAAAAATATTTTCCTATATTTGATAATAAAGAAAATATTACCAATGAGTTTTTAGTGGTTGCAAACAAAAAAGACAAAAAGGGATTAATTAAATTAGGAAATGAAAGAGTAGTTGAAGCAAGATTAAGCGATGCAGAATTTTTTTGGAAAAAAGATAAATCTCAAAATATGGTCAAAAAAGTTACTGAATTAAAATTAATGAATTATTTTAAAGGATTAGGAAGTTATTTCGATAAAGCCCAAAGAATGAGAAAATTGGGTGGAATGATATCTGATGAACTTTTAATCAGTAAAGAAAAAGTTGAATTGTCAGCATCAATTTGTAAAGTTGATTTATTATCAGAACTAGTAGGTGAATTTCCAGAACTTCAAGGTGTAATGGGAGGTTATTTTGCTAATGCACAAGGTTTTGATAAAGATTTAGCTTTAGCAATAAGTGAGCAATATTTACCTACAGGTTCAGGTTCAAGAGTTCCAAAAAAACCATTTAGCATAGCTCTTTCTTTGGCTGATAAAATAGATACTTTAGTTGGTTTTTTTGGTTTAAATCAAAAGCCAACAAGTTCGAAAGATCCGTATGCTCTAAGAAGATTAGCATTGGGGGTAATAAGAATAATAGTTGAAAATAAAAAAGATTTTAAAATAAAAGATCTAATTAATTATTCTTTAAGCCTGTATTTAGATCAAGGTTTTGAAATTGATAATCAATCTCTACAAAATGAATTATCAGATTTTTTAATGGATAGATTAAAAAATCACATGAAAGAAGAAAATATTAGAAATGATATAATTCAAGCATCAACTAGTTCTTTTAACTTAGATCAATCTGTTATTATTTTTAATAAAGCTAAACATTTAAATAAAATTATTAACAAACCAAATGGTTTAGATATTATTGCAAGTTATAAAAGAGCCTCAAACATTTTAGATGGTGAATTAAAAAAAGATAAAATAGAATTATCAAATACAACTGACCCTGGAATTTTTAAAACTGAGTTAGAAAAAAACCTATTTAAAAAAATTAGTGAATTAAGGAAATATTTTTCAGGCATTAATAAAGATGAAAATTATGTTCAAACATTAGACAATTTAGCTGGCGTCAAAAGAGAGGTTTTTGATTTTTTTGATAATGTAATTGTGAACGAAGATGATCTAGTTATAAAGAAGAATAGGCTGGAACTAATCCAAATGATGTGTAAAACGTTCAACAATTATGTTAATTTTGCTCTAATCGACTCCCGTTAATGAAAAAACTTATTTTAAACTTTAATTCTAAGGATGGTAAAAAAATTAAAAATCCTAAAAACTTTTTAGGAGGAAAAGGTGCTAATCTTTCTGAAATGGGAAGAATGGGTCTTCCTGTGCCTCCTGGTTTTACAATATCCACAAAAGTTTGTGAAATTTTTTATAAGGATAAAAAAAGATTAAATAAAAGTTTAATTTCTCAAATTAAAAAAGAATTAAAATTAATCGAAAAAGATGTTTCTAAGAAATTTGGGGACTTAAAAAATCCACTTTTATTATCTGTGCGGTCTGGTGCAAGAGTATCAATGCCAGGTATGATGGATACAATTCTAAATCTAGGTCTTAACGATAAAACAGTTAAAGCTTTAGCAATTAAAAGTTCAAATGGAAGATTTGCTAAAGACAGTTATAGAAGATTCATTCAAATGTACGGTAATGTGGTAATGGGTGTAGAAGGTTATCATTTTGAGGAATTAATTGAAAATTATAAACTTACAAAAGGTGTTTTGTTAGATACAGATTTAGATGAAAGTGATTGGGATGGATTAATTGAAGATTTTAAAAGAACAGTAAGAGAAAAGACAAAAAAAGATTTTCCTCAAGATGTTCACGAACAATTGTTAGGAGCAATAAGCGCAGTATTTTTATCATGGGAAAGTAATAGAGCAAAAGTTTATAGAAAACTAAATCAAATCCCAGCCGAGTGGGGAACTGCTGTAAATGTTCAATCAATGGTTTTTGGAAATATGGGTGATGATTGTGCAACGGGAGTTGTGTTTACACGAAATCCATCAGATGGATCAAATGAAATATATGGTGAGTATTTAATTAATGCGCAAGGCGAAGATGTTGTAGCGGGCACAAGGACGCCTCAATACATTACGAAAAAAGCTAGGAGAGATGCTAAAGTAAAAGAATTATCAATGGAAGAGTCTATGCCTAAAGTCTTTAAAGAACTTCAAAAAATTTTGAAAAAATTAGAGACGCATTACAAAGATATGCAAGACGTAGAGTTTACAGTTGAAAATAGTAAACTATGGATGCTTCAAACAAGATCAGGAAAAAGAACAGCAAAATCAGCAGTGAAGATCGCAGTTGATATGGTTAAAGAAAAATTAATTTCTAAAAAGGAAGCTGTATTAAGAATTGACCCAAATTCTTTAGACACACTTTTGCACCCTACTTTGGATGAAAAAAGTTCAATTAATGTTATAGCAAATGGATTGCCAGCATCACCAGGTGCAGCTAGTGGTAAAGTTGTATTTACATCAGAAGACGCTGAAAGATTAACCGCAATGATGCAAGATACAATTTTGGTTAGAGTAGAGACCTCCCCAGAAGATATACAAGGAATGCATGCTGCTAGAGGAATTTTGACTGCTAGAGGAGGAATGACAAGTCATGCAGCTGTTGTTGCGAGAGGTATGGGTAGACCATGTGTATCAGGATCAAGTGAAATTGATATAAACTATGAAAATAAATCTTTTAAAACTTCTTCAATGGAGATTAAAGAAGGAGACGTAATCACTATTGATGGCTCAACTGGAAGAATTATTGCTGGAAGTGTTTCAACTGTGAAGCCTGAAATATCTGGTGATTTTTCCAAGTTAATGTCTTGGGCAGATAGCTTTAGGAAATTAAAAGTAAGAACAAATTCTGAGACACCAAAAGATACCAAAACAGCAAAAGATTTTGGTGCTGAGGGTATTGGATTATGCAGAACTGAACATATGTTTTTTGATGAAGAACGAATTTTGTCTGTAAGAGAAATGATATTATCTAAAACAAAAGAAGACAGAGCAATAGCATTACAAAAACTGTTACCACATCAAAGAAAGGATTTTATAGATATTTTTAAAATTATGAGTGGATTACCAGTAACGGTTAGATTGTTGGACCCACCATTACATGAATTTTTACCACGTACAGAAAAAGAAATTAATGAGGTTGCTAGTATAGTTAATCTCTCAGTTAAAGAGGTTGAGTCAAGAATTGAAGAGCTCCATGAGCAAAATCCTATGTTAGGTCATAGGGGATGTCGTTTAGGAATATCTTTTCCTGAAATTTATGAAATGCAATGCAAAGCAATATTCGAGGCTTTGGCTTACCTAAAAAAAAATAAAATTAAATCTGCATTTCCTGAAATAATGATACCTTTAGTATCTACAGAGGCTGAAATTAAAATAATGAAAGAATTAGTAATTAGAACTGCTAGTCAAGTTCAACGAGAAAATAAATTGAAAATAGAATTTTTAGTTGGAACGATGATTGAATTACCTAGAGCGGCAATAAAAGCAAAGGAGATTGCTAAGCATGCAGAATTCTTTAGTTTTGGAACAAATGATTTAACTCAAACTACTTTTGGAATTAGTAGGGATGATAGTGGTAAATTTTTAAATGATTATTTAGAAAACAAAATTTTTTCTGTTGATCCTTTCGTTTCAATAGATGAAGGAGTTTCAGATTTAGTTGAAATAGCAGTAGAAAAAGGAAGAAAACAAAATAAAAATCTTAAATTAGGTATTTGTGGAGAGCATGGTGGAGATCCACATAGTATATCATTTTGTTCTAAAGCAGGATTGAATTATGTTTCTTGTTCACCTTATAGAGTTCCTGTTGCAAGGTTGGCTGCTGCTCAAGCTGAAATTAAAAAAAATTAAATTAAATAGGGGGCGTTCTGTTGCCCGGCATTAGATAGAAAATAGGATATTTGCTTACTTATTAAAACTACTTCGTTGCAAAATTCATTGTCAGAACGACATATTTTCTTTTCAGTTGGTTTTTTTATATTGTCTCTTCATTGTATATATTAATATAATACTCTCATGAAAAAAATTTCTTTATACATCTTTCTGATTTTGATGTTTTGTAATGTTGGTTTTACTGCCATCAATGATGTCTATTATTGTGAAACGGATAAAGTTGTAAAAACAACTGATAAAGAGTTTATTGAATTCAAAGGAGAAAAATTTAAGTTTAAAAGAACTCAAAATAATTTAGAGTATGGTTCTGGTGGTTTTTTTAACGATTACGAAACACAAGTATTACAAAATTCTGGAGAATATTTTTGGGGAGGAACTGAGTGGGAAAGATTTATATATTATGATGGTAAATTTGTCTTTTCTAATCTTCTAAACACACATGGACAGAAAGAGAATCCAAGACATCAAATAATCAGCATAGTTGCTACATGTGAAATATTTTAAATTAATTAAAGTGCCGCTTCAAAAATAATTATTAAAAAAGGGGCGTTCTGTTACCAGATGCCCTTAACGATAAGGGCATCTAATTAAATTATCTTGAGAAAATACTTCTTATTAATCCTGTAAATAAAGCAAATCCAACATAAACTACCATGATTATTAATGGAATCGCAATCCACATTCCAATCGTACTTAATACACAAAAGTCTGCAATCGTGAAGTCAAAAGGAACTGGGCAAGAGTTGACATTTATAACTCTTGCATGTGCATAGTTACCTACAGTTAAAAAATATAAAAACAAGATCCATTTGTTTATTTTATTTTTAATCATGATTTTAATATAATATTTAATTGGATAAATTCTTGTCCAAGATAAATTATAAATTTGGACAATACTTTTAAGAAAAAAATATTATATTTTGAGTATGAACAAATATATAGATGCTTACAATAGTATGGGAAATTCAGGGTTTGAATTAATAGACTTTGTTTTTAAAGTTTGTGTAATAGTTCTTGTTGATTTGGCAAATTTAATAGGAATATCATATGAGGCGATAAACATTATTATTTTTGTTTTTTTGCAACCAGCATTAATCCTATTATTTTTTATTCTTTGGAGAAAAGAGCGAAGAAAAAATAAAGTAGTTTAAAAGGGGCGTTCTGTTGCCAGGTGCCCCGAACTTTGTTTGATTATAGCCAATTATTTTTCCATAAACACTTAAATTTTACGTGTCAGGACGAGTAGAGGACGAGTAAAAATCAACTCGTCACAAACAATTGGATTTGATAAAATATTTTTAGGAGGAAATTATGGATACATATACGAAGTTTATATTATCAATTATCGCAGTTGGAATATTAGGTTTGAATTATCACTTGTTTAATGGTGAAATTATGAACCAAGCACATGCAGCAAGTAACCAAATACATAAAATTGCAATATGTGAACCTGGCACAGATAGATGTGCTAGAATAAGCACAGGTAGACATGCAGGAGAATTGGTTATTTATAATAACGGAAGATAATTGAAAGTTTGGTAGTACATAAAAAAATTTACTTTTTGTGACGAGTAAAGGACGACTCACAAGGTTGTATTTTTTAAATAACGTTGAAACTGAAAACTAAATTAACAAATGAGAAGGGGCGTTCTGTTGCCAGGTGCCCCAGACCCCGTTTGCTTAATTAACTAAGTTAATTAGGCAGCAAGTGCGTAACTTTCGTTAGCAATTATAAATTAGCCCGTTACGGTGGAACAATCCCGAACGAAAGAATAGCCTTTAGTCACCCGTCGAATCTAGTTCACCCCCATAAGTTGTAATGGTGGAGGTGGTGGGTACTGCCCCCACGTCCGCAATGGTTATTACGAAATTCGTTTATCGTCGTAGTTGGAAAACCAACGTTATTAATATAAAAGTAATTACAACAGATTCAATAACAATCATGAAATTAACTAAAGAACAACAAGAAGAGATAAAAAATCAACAATCTCAAAGCAACCAAACAAAAAGAGTTACTGCTCCTGAGCTTGAAAAAATCCTATATGAAGCAATACCAGCTTTAGATCATGGTTTTGTTAGAGTGGTTGATTATATGGGGGATGATACGTCCATCGTTCAATCAGCAAGAGTTTCATATGGAAAAGGAACGAAACAAGTTTCAACAGACAAAGGACTAATAAAATATTTGATGAGGCATTGGCACAGCACTCCATTCGAAATGTGTGAAATTAAATATCATGTTAAGCTTCCAATTTTTATTGCAAGACAATGGATTAGACATAGAACTGCAAATGTAAATGAATATTCTGCAAGGTATTCAATTTTGGATAAAGAATTTTATTTGCCATCACAAGAAAATTTAGCCGCTCAATCAACTAGTAACAGACAGGGTAGAGGAGATGTATTGGAAGGAAAACAGGCACAGGAAGTTTTAGAACTTCTAAAAAGCGATGCAGAGAGAACTTATGATAATTATGAGACTATGCTTAATGAAAGATTTGATGGATCAACTATTGATGAAAATAAAAAAGGTCTAGCGAGAGAACTTGCAAGAATGAATTTAACACTAAATACTTATACCCAATGGTATTGGAAAACTGATTTATTAAATTTAATGAATTTTTTAAGATTAAGAGCTGATAGTCACGCTCAATATGAAATTAGAGTTTATGCAGACATTATGCTGGATACTGTAAAAAAATGGGTTCCTATAACTTATGATGCATTTATGGATTATAGAGTAGGAGGTACAGAAGTTTCTGCAAAAGGAAAAGTTATAATTCAAAAACTTATTAAAGGTGAAACTTTAGATGTTGAAAGTTCTGGATTGTCTAAAAGAGAGTGGAATGAATTAATGACTGCTTTTGATCTTAAAGATAAGTTGATTTAATTTTTTCAGCAAAATTTAAATATATTTTAGAAATTTCATGCTCAGGGTTAGTTTCCACAATTGGCTTTCCTTCATCACCAGTTTTACCCACTTCAGGATTAATTGGAATTTCACCTAAAAATTCTTTTTGAAATTCCTCTGCAGTTTTTTTTACCCCGCCTTCTCCAAAAATTTTATATTTTTTTCCATCATCACCAATAAAAAAACTCATGTTATCAACTAAACCCAAAATCTTAACTCCAAGTTTATCAAACATTTTAATTCCTCTTTTAACGTCTAAAAGAGCTACTTCTTGAGGTGTACTTACAATTATTGCACCATCCATTTTTATTTCTTGAGAAAATGTAAGTTGAGTATCGCCAGTTCCTGGAGGCATATCAACGATAATAAAATCTAAATCTTTCCAATTTACTTTCTGAGTAAAAGTTTTAATTGCACTTGTAACCATAGGACCACGCCATATCATTGGAGTTTGTTGATCAGCTAAAAAACCAATAGACATACACTGAATGTCATATTTTGTAATTGGATCTAATTTTTGACCATCACTTTTTGGTTTTTCATTAATATCGAACATTTTAGGAATTGATGGACCATAAATATCTGCATCTAAAAGACCAACTTTGCATCCAACTTTTTTCAAAGCTAAAGCAAGATTCGTTGCAAATGTAGATTTTCCAACACCACCTTTTGCACTAGAGATTGCAATCGTAAACTTTGTTCCAAGTATAGGGTTTTTAGTGAATTTTTTAGGTTCTAGCTTACTTTTCATTGCGGCACTAAGTTCAGGTTTTTTATCGGTCATAAAAGTATCATTACTTGTTTTTTGCAATAAAGACACTAT
Source organism: uncultured Pelagibacteraceae bacterium (assembly GCA_902542855.1). GTDB lineage: Bacteria > Pseudomonadota > Alphaproteobacteria > Pelagibacterales > Pelagibacteraceae > Pelagibacter. The sequence goes on from CACBWE010000005.1 coordinate 38,808, forward strand.
ATACTTTGGCATGTCAGACGATTTTAAAGACCAAAGTCCTTGGGGAGCACCTCCTGGTGGAGGTGGAAGTGGTAACGGATCAGGTAGAGGTCCTAGGCCACCAAATGTCGATGAATTAATTAGAGATCTTCAAGATAAAATTAAAAGATTTTTACCTGGTGGAAAAACTTCAGGAGGAAAATCAATAAGTCTAATTTTATTAGTTTTAGTTTTTGTATGGTTAGCGAGCGGACTTTATAGAGTATTACCCGATGAACAAGGTGTTGTATTGAGATTTGGTAAGTTTGTAAAAACTACTCAGCCTGGTTTGAATTATCACATACCTTTTCCTGTTGAAACTGTGCAAACTCCAAAAGTTACTAAGGTTAACCGAATGGATATTGGTTTTAGATCTGAGAGAGACAGCGGTTTCTCCACGGGTGGTGGGGTTGCTGATGTGCCACAAGAAAGCTTGATGTTAACTGGAGATGAAAATATTGTTAATATAGACTTTTCAGTATTTTGGGTAATCAAAGATGCTGGTAATTTTTTATTTAAAATTCAAGACCCAGAAGGTACGGTTAAAGCAGCTGCTGAAACTGCAATGAGAGAGGTAATAGCTAAAAGTGATATTCAACCAATCTTAACAGAGGGAAGATCTAAAATTGAGCTTGAAACTCAAGAAATTATTCAAACTATTTTAGATGATTACGAAAGTGGAATTCAAATTACACAAGTTCAAACTCAAAAAGCTGACCCACCAGATCAAGTAATTGATGCATTTAGAGATGTGCAAGCTGCAAGAGCAGATATGGAAAGATCTAAAAACGAGGCAGAAGCCTATGCAAATGATGTTATTCCAAGAGCACGAGGGGAAGCGCAAAAAATTCTACAAGCAGCAGAAGCATATAAGAAAGAAGTTGTTGCAAAAGCTGAAGGTGAAGCAAGCAGATTTATAGCTATTTACAATGAGTATAAAAATGCGAAAGCAGTTACTCAAGAGAGAATGTATCTAGAAACTATGGAAAAAGTTTTAGCTGATATTGATAAAGTAATTATAGAAAAAAATGCAGGTTCAGGAGTAGTTCCATATTTACCTTTACCTGAATTAAAAAAGAAAGCGACAAATTAAGATGAAAGCTGGAAAAATATTAGCAGGAGTATTAGTTGCAATTGGTGTTGTAGCTTTTTTATCAGTAATTATAGTTAAAGAGGTTAACCAAGCAATTATTCTTCAATTTGGTGATCCAAAAAGAATTATAATGAAGCCAGGTTTAAACTTTAAAATTCCATTTATCCAAAACGTTGTTTATTTAGATAAAAGAATTTTAAATTTAGACGCTCCTCCTGAAGAGGTTATTGCATCAGATCAGAAACGTTTGATTGTGGATGCATTTGCAAGATTTCAAATCGTTGATCCACTTAAGTTTTATATTTCAGTTGGAAATGAAAGAGTTGCAAGGTCAAGGTTATCAACAATAATAAATTCAAGAATAAGAAATGTATTAGGTCAAGAGGAATTACAAACATTATTATCCAAAGATAGATCTAAGCAAATGGCTTTGATTAAAGAAGGTGTAAATAATGAAGCACAAAACTTTGGAATTAATATAGTTGATGTAAGAATTAAAAGAGCAGATCTACCTCAAGCTAACAGTGATGCGATTTATAGAAGAATGCAAACTGAAAGGGAAAGAGAAGCAAAAGAATTCAGAGCAAAAGGTGCAGAGATGGCAGTTACAATAACATCAACTGCAGACAAAGAAGTTACTGTGATCTTAGCAGACGCACAAAAACAGTCTGAGATCATGAAAGGGGAAGGCGATGGAGAAAGAAATAAAATATTTGCTGACGCCTTTGGCCAAGATCCTGAATTTTTTGCTTTCTATAGAGCTATGCAGGCATATGAAAAAGCTCTTATTGGTGGTGAAACTTCTTTAATTTTATCACCTGATAGTGAATTTTTTAAATTTTTTGGAAATATAAAACCTGAAATCCAACAATAATTCTTAAATGCGTGAGCTAGTTATAGCTTTTGGTCTTTTCTTATTTATAGAGGGAATTTTGTACGCCTTATTTCCAGCAAAAATGAAAAGTATGTTGAAAAAATTAGAACTTGTTAAAGACAGTCAGCTTAGATCAGGTGGACTTATTTTTGCTGTAATAGGTTTTATAATTATTTATTTTATTAAGAGTTAATATGAATAAGATTAAACTTATATTCTTAACCCTTGTTATATCATTTAGCTTTTCGTTAAATGCAAAATCCAAACCAGTTCCTGCTTCCTTTGCAGATCTTGCAGAAAAATTAATGCCATCTGTGGTAAATATTTCTACAACAACTACTATCACAACAAAGTCAAATCCTTTTCCTTTTCAATTTCCTCCAGGATCTCCTTTTGAGGATATGTTTAAAGAATTTGGGACACCTCAAGAAAGACAATCAGCTGCATTAGGTTCTGGGTTTATAATTGATGAGAAAGGAATTGTAATTACAAATAATCACGTAATCCAAGATGCTGACGATATTATTGTTAGAGTAAATGGTGATCAAGAATTTAAAGCAAAGGTTTTAGGTGCTGACCCACTTATGGATATTGCAGTTTTACAATTAGAAACAAACGAAAAGTTTACACCAGTAGCATTTGGAGACTCTGATAAAGCAAGAATTGGTGATTGGGTTTTAGCAATTGGAAATCCATTTGGTCTAGGTGGAACTGTAACCGCTGGAATTATATCAGCTAGAAACAGATCAATTGGTTTATCAAGGTATGAAGATTTTATACAAACAGACGCTTCCATTAACTCAGGAAATTCAGGTGGCCCTTTATTTGATATGGATGGAAATGTAATTGGAATTAATACTGCAATACTTGGACGTAATGGTTCAATTGGAATTGGATTTTCCATACCATCTAACAGTGCTCAAATTGTAATTAAACAATTAATTGAATTTGGTGAAACAAAAAGAGGATGGTTAGGAGTTAGAATTCAAGATGTAACAAAAGAAATTGCTGAGGTTGAAAAATTAGACAAACCCCGGGGAGCATTAGTTGCTAGTGTTGCAGAAAATAGTCCATCAGAAAAAGCAGGAATACAAGCTGGTGATATTATTTTAGAATTTGACGGAGAAAAAATAAACCAAATGAAAGAACTTCCGGCTATTGTAGCAAAAACAGAAGTTGGAAAAAAAGTTGAAGTTAAAGTTTGGAGAGATAAAAAAGAGATTACTAAAAATGTTATTTTAGGAAGGTTAGAAACTTCGGATGATTTTAAAATAAGCAAAAACCAAGAAAATCAAAAACAAAATAATGAGGAAATAATTGAAAGTTTAAGAATTGCAGTAAGACAGTTAACTAAAGAAGATATTAAAAATAGAAATTTACCAAATCAAACAACAGGACTTGTGATAACAAAAATTGCAAACAACAGCCCTTTAGCTAATTCAATAGCACTTAATAGTGTTATTATTGAAGCTCAAAAGAAAAAAATCAGATCAGCTAATGACTTAAGAGATATTATTAAAGAAGTTCTTAATTCAAATCAAAAGACAGTTTTACTCGCAATCTATAATAATCAAAATCAAAGACGATACATTGGTGTGAAGCTAGACTAATAATGGATTTAAAATCCAAGATAATATTAATATCTGGACCCACAGCTTCAGGAAAATCAAGTTTTGCAATTAAATTTGCAAAAAAAGTAGATGGGGAAATTATTAACGCAGATAGCATGCAAGTATACAAAGAGCTTAAAATCTTGTCTGCAAGACCTGATCCAAAAAAATATCAGAAAATAAAACATCACTTATATGGTTTTCATAGTGTAACAAAAAACTTCTCCACAGGTGATTGGCTTAAGCTAGTAATTAAAAAAATTAAGGTAGTTAAAAAAAGAAAAAAAACCCCAATTCTTGTAGGAGGGACAGGTTTATACTTTAAAGCTTTAACTAATGGTTTAGTTAAAATACCAAATATTCCATTAAAATTAAGAAATCAAATTAGAAATTTACAAAAAAAACTTGGACAAAAGAAGTTTTATGAAAAACTATTAAAAATAGATCCATCCTCAAGAGTAAAAATAAATCCTACAGACACTCAAAGATCTATCAGAGCTTATGAAGTTAAAAAGTTTACAAAAAAATCACTAACTGAATGGTTTAAAAATACAAAATCAAACTTTATGGAAGATGATTTTTTTAAAGTTTATATTGATTTTCCTAGACAAGAATTAATTGAGCGTATCGATGTAAGAACAAGGGAGATGATAGAAAATGGAGCAATAAAAGAAGTCAAAGATTTTATAAAACTAAGGGTTAGAAAAGATAAAAGTGCTAACAAAGCCATTGGAGTAAATGAAATTAGAGAATATTTAAAAAAACAAAAAGGTTTGAATGAGACTATAGAAAAAATTGCCATAAAAACTAGACAATACGCCAAAAGACAGAGCACTTGGGCTAGAGGTAACATGATAAATTGGACGAGGTTAAAGCCACAGAACATAAATAAATATTTAAAAAAAATTTAAAATTTTCATTCTTAAACTTGACCAATGAGTACAACTTCAGCTAGATTGCATAATGCCAAAATTATTAACTGGAGCAGAAATTGTATTTAAATGTCTTGAAGACCAAAAGGTAGAACATATTTTCGGTTATCCTGGTGGAGCAGTGTTACCGATTTATGATGAATTAAAAAATCACCCTTCTATTAAACATATTTTAGTTAGACATGAACAAGGCGCAGGACATGCAGCTGAGGGATATGCAAGATCATCTGGAAAACCAGGAGTAGTTTTAGTTACATCAGGTCCAGGGGCTACAAATGTTGTAACTGCATTAACTGATGCTTATATGGACTCAGTTCCATTAGTTTGTATTTCTGGACAGGTTCCAACACATTTAATTGGAACTGATGCTTTTCAAGAATGTGACACTACGGGAATTACAAGACCTTGTACGAAACACAATTGGTTAGTTAAAGATATAAATGATCTTTCAAAAGTTATGCATGAAGCTTTTAGAGTTGCAACAACTGGAAGACCTGGACCAGTTTTAATAGATATTCCAAAAGATGTTCAGTTTGCAAAAACAAAGTATAAAAAACCAAATAACGAAAAAAAATTAAATGGAAAATTACATAATAAATTTTCTCAAGATCAAATTGATGAATTAGTAAAACTAGTAAGTAAAGCAAAAAAACCGATAATTTATAGCGGTGGAGGAGTAATTAATTCAGGACCAAAAGCAAGCCAGGCGTTAAGAGAATTTGTGGATTTAACTGGATTTCCAATTACCTCTACTCTTCAAGGTTTGGGCGCATACCCTGGAGATGATAATCAATTTTTAGGAATGCTTGGAATGCACGGCACTTATGAAGCAAATAATGCAATGCATGATTGTGATTTATTAATTAACATTGGTGCGAGGTTTGATGATCGTATTACTGGAAAAATAGATGAGTTTTCACCAAATTCAAAAAAGGTTCACATTGATATTGATCCATCATCAATTAATAAAATTATCAAAGTAGATCTTGCAATAGTTGGAGATGTTACGAGTGTAATAAATAAAACAAATAAAACAATTTCAAAACATAGAAATGGTCATAGCAAATCAAACAAATCAAATATTGCTAAATGGTGGGAACAAATAGAAAAATGGAGAGAAAAAGATTCTCTTAATTTTGTAAATAGTAATGAAAGTATAAAACCTCAACATGCTGTTCAAAGACTTTATGAATTAACTAAAAATAAAGATACTTATGTTACTACTGAGGTTGGGCAACATCAAATGTGGGCAGCTCAGCATTATAAATTTAATAAACCAAATAGATGGATGACATCTGGTGGTTTAGGAACTATGGGTTATGGATTGCCAGCAGCAGTTGGTGTGCAAATTGCTCACCCTGAAAAATTAGTAATTGATATTGCTGGAGAAGCCTCAGTTTTAATGACAATGCAAGAAATGTCTACTGCAGTTCAGTACAATCTTCCTATAAAAATATTTATTTTAAATAATCAATACATGGGAATGGTAAGACAATGGCAGGAATTGCTTCATGAAAAGAACTATTCTGAAAGTTATTCTGAAGCATTACCAGATTTTATGAAAATGGCAGATGCTTATGGATGCAAAGGAATTAAAGCTGACAATCCATCAGACTTGGATGATAAAATTCAAGAAATGATTGATTATGATGGGCCAGTTATATTTGATTGCCATGTAGATCCTAATGAAAATTGCTTTCCAATGATTCCATCTGGAAAACCTCATAACCAAATGATTTTAGGTCCAAATGATCAAGAGGATAATAAAATTAAAGGAAAAGGCAAAGCCTTAGTGTAATATTAATGCCTAAATCAAAGTCAGCTTACAGTATTCCTACAAAAAAACAAAAATCTGAGACTTATATTTTCGTTGTTTGGGTAGACAACGAAGCTGGTGTTCTTGCAAGAGTAGTTGGTCTGTTTTCAGGAAGGGGATATAATATTGAGTCATTAGCTGTAGCAGAAGTTGATGCTATAAAAAATATTTCAAGAATAACAATTGTTACAACTGGAACACCTCAAGTTATCGAACAAATAAGACTTCAATTAACAAAATTAGTACCTGTTCATAAGGTTGCTGAATTTAAAAGAGAAGATAAAGGTGTAATATTTAAAGAAATGGCTTTATTTAAAATTGTTGGTAAAAGAAATAAAATAGACAAATGTTTAAACGCTTGTAAAAAATTTAATCCTGTAATATTAGATGAAACAAAAACTTCAGCAGTAATTCAAATAACCGCCCTTAGAAGAGAAATTGATAAAATGAATAAAAAATTAAAACCCTACGGACTTATTAGTACTTCGAGAACTGGGGCAGTAGCTATGACCAGAGGTGCTAAAATATTTAATTAATTTAATAGGAGAAACGATATGAAAATGTTTTATGAAAAAGATGCAGATGTAAATCTAATTAAAAGTAAAAAAGTTGCTATTTTTGGCTATGGAAGTCAAGGGCACGCACACGCATTAAATTTAAAAGATAGTGGAGTAAAAGAAATTGTTGTTGCTTTGAGAGAAGGTTCGTCGAGTGCAGAAAAAGCTGAGTCTAAAGGATTAAAAGTAATGAATTTATCAGATGCTGCTGAATGGGCTGATATAGTAATGATTCTTACACCTGATGAACTTCAAGCAGAAATTTATAAAAATCATATCGAACAAAGAGTAAGAGAAGGCACAAGTATTGCGTTTGCTCATGGTTTAAATGTTCATTACGATTTAATAAAAGCAAGAAAAGATTTAGATGTTTTTATGGTTGCCCCAAAAGGTCCTGGTCACCTGGTTAGAAGCGAATATGAAAAAGGAGGCGGAGTACCTTGTTTGTTTGCAGTGCACCAAGATGGATCTGGAAAAGCAAGAGATCTAGCTTTATCTTATGCCTCAGCAGTTGGTGGAGGAAGATCAGGAATAATTGAAACAACATTTAAAGATGAGGTTGAAACAGATTTGTTTGGTGAACAAACTGTATTGTGTGGAGGTTTAGTTGAATTAATCAAAAATGGTTATGAAACTTTAGTTGAAGCTGGATATGAACCAGAGATGGCATATTTTGAGACAGTTCATGAAGTTAAATTGATTGTTGATTTAATTTATGAAGGTGGAATTGCTAATATGAATTATTCTATTTCGAATACCGCTGAATATGGTGAATATCAATCTGGACCAAGAGTAGTTAACAAAGAAGAAACTAAAAAAAGAATGAAAGAAGTTTTGGCTGAAATTCAATCTGGACAATTTACAAAAGAGTGGATGGATGAATGCAAAAATGGTCAAAAAAACTTCCTTGCTACGAGAGCTAAATTAGCTGAGCATCCTGTTGAAAAAGTTGGAGCAGAATTAAGAGCTATGATGCCATGGATAGGTAAGAAAAAATTAGTTGATAGCGATAAAAGTTAAATTTTATCAGTAAATTATTGCTACTATAATTCAATTATTTCACTTATACTTTTTTAAATAAATTTTAAAAACGAGGGGAATAATGAAGACTAAAAATATAGTAAGAATACTATTGTCATTAGTTCTAGTATTCGGATTTTCTTCAGCATGGGCAAAAACTATTAAATGGTCTATGCAAGGAGACAGTCTAACACTAGATCCACATGCACAAAATGAGGGTCCAACTACTCAAGTATCTAGACAAGTTTACGAAGCTCTAGTTCAAAGAGGCTTGGATATGAAAATAGGTCCTGCTTTAGCAACAAAATGGAAAGCTACTGATCCAAATACTTGGATTTTTACTTTAAGAGAAGATGCTAAGTTTTCAGATGGCTCTAGTATGACATCTGCAGATGTTGTGTTCAGTATATTAAGAGCGAAGCAAAGAACATCTGATTTTAAAGAATACATCAGCACAATTTCAAATGTTGAAGCGGTTGGTGATTATGCTGTTAAAATTACAACAAGTAAACCAAACCCTATTCTTTTGAACCAATTGTCAAACATTTTTATAATGTCTAAAGCTTGGTCAGAGAAAAACTTTGCAATGTCTCCACAAAATTGGGATGCAGGACAAGAAACTTTCTCTGCTACTAATGCTATGGGAACTGGTCCTTTTAAAATAACTTTAAGAGAGCCCAACACCAAAACAGTGTTTAAAAGAAATAAACATTGGTGGGGTGAAATGAAAGACAAAAAAGTAACTCAAATTGAATTAATGCCTATTAAAAATGCAGCTACGAGAGTAGCAGCTTTATTATCTGGTGAAATTGATATAGTTACTGATGCTCCTGTTCAAGACTTAAAAAGAATTGGATCTTCTTCAGGTCACAAAGTTGAAAGTACAGCCCAAATGAGAACAATTTTCTTAGGTATGGATCAAGCAGCTGACAAATTAAGAACCGGTAATACAGGTGATAATCCATTTAAGAAAAAAGAGGTGAGACAAGCTCTTTATCAAGCAATTGATATTGAAGCAATCAAGAAAAAAGTTATGAGAGGTTTAAGTGAACCAGCAGGAATTATAACTTTTCCAGGTGTAAATGGATATACAGCTGATCTTGATAAAAGATTACCTTACGATGTTATTGCTGCAAAAAAACTTTTAGCTGATGCGGGGTATCCTAATGGTTTTGACGTTGAACTTAGATGTCCTAATGACAGATATGTAAACGATGAGGCAATATGTACTGCTGTTGTTGGAATGTTGGGTAAAATTGGAGTTAACGTTAATTTATTTGCTCAAACTAAAAGTAAACACTTCAAAGAGCTTAAAGATGATCAAGGTGATTTCTATATGCTAGGATGGGGTGTTCCAACTTTAGATAGTCACTATGTTTTCCATTACCTATATGAAACTGGTGCTAGCTGGAATAAAGTTAACTTTAGTAACGCTGATGTTGATGCTGCAATTAGAGTTATGGAAGGAGAAGTTGATTTAGATAAAAGAAATGCTGCAATTGCAAAAGCTTGGAAAATTGTAAAAGATGATATTTCTTATCTTCCTTTACATCACCAAGTAATTTCTTGGGCCTCTAAAAGCAATGTTAATGTTCCTATCAGACCGAATAACGAACCGTTATTCAGAACTGCTAGTTTTAACTAATCAAAAATTATTACAAGCCCTTTAAAAATTTAAAGGGCTTGTAAGTTAAAACCTTCATAAATTGATAAAATATTTTTTTAAAAGGCTGTTTCAATCTGCTTTGGTGATGTTGGTTGTCGCTTTTGTGTCTTTCTCTTTATTTAATTTTGTTGGAGATCCAATAAATAACATGGTTGGAGAAGAGACTTCTGATGAGGAAAGAGCAGAATTAAGAGAAACACTAGGTTTAATGGATCCAATTCATGTGCAGTTTTCAAGATTTATAGTTAATGCTTCTAAAGGCGAGTTTGGAATTTCATATCAATTAAGAAGACCTGTTTCAGAATTAATAGTTGAAAGGTTGCCTGCAACTATTGAACTTGTAGTTATTTCTGCACTTATTGCACTAATAACTGGTACATTATTAGGAGTTTATACTGGCATAAATCGAAAAGGCATTTTAAGTGATTTTGTTTTGGCAGTCTCTTTGTTGGGAGTTTCGCTCCCCACATTTGTAATTGGTATATTATTTATATATTTGTTTGCAGTAATCCTAGGAATATTACCTTCTTTTGGAAGAGGAGAAGTTGTTGATTTAGGTTTTTGGACTACAGGATTTTTAACAGTTTCTGGACTTAAAGCAATTATTCTTCCTTCAGTAACATTAAGTCTTTTCCAAATGACTTATATCATCAGACTTGTGCGAGCAGAGATGATGGAAATACTACAAACAGATTATATTAAATTTGCACGTGCACGAGGCATAAGTGAAAATAGTATTAAGTATAAACATGCATTAAAAAATGGATTGATACCAGTAATAACTATAGCAGGAATAAATATTGGAACTCTAATTGCGTTTTCAATTATTACTGAAACTGTTTTTCAATGGCCTGGTATGGGCTTCTTATTCATTCAAGCAGTGCAGTTCGTCGATATACCAATCATGTCAGCTTATTTGGTTTTTATAGCTTTTGTTTTCGTAATGATAAATTTTATAGTCGATATTCTTTATTATTTAATTGATCCAAGAATAAGAGTTAAGGGAGATGTTGCGAGTGGATAACAAATTATTAAGTACTTGGGAAAGAATAAAAGATAGTGATATTTATCATAGCTTTATTAAATCTCCTACTGCGATTGTATCATCTACTATTTTGTTTATAATTTTTTTCTGTTCTTTTTTTGTTGAGCTCATAACACCTTACAATCCTTTTGACCCTTCGTCTCTATCACTAATGGATGCATTCACACCGCCATCATGGACAGAAGATGGTCTAGCTAAATTTATTTTAGGTACTGATGGACAAGGAAGAGATATGTTATCGACAATTTTATATGGATGCAGGATTTCTCTAATTGTAGGTTTTTCTGCAATAATTTTTAGTTTAATTCTTGGAGTTGGATTGGGATTAACGGCTGGATTTTTTGGTGGAAAATATGAAATGATAGTAATGAGGTTGACTGATGTTCAATTAACAGTTCCAAGTATTTTGATGGCATTGTTGGTTGATGGAATAGCAAGAGGATTAATCTCAAGAGAAATGCATGATGAAATGGCAATTTATGTTTTAATATTTGC
>CACBWE010000006.1 GCA_902542855.1 uncultured Pelagibacteraceae bacterium
ACGTCATGATTACTCATGGTGAAGGTAAAGATCCTTTTTGGCCAGTAGTTCAAAAAGGTGGTGAAGATGCAGCTAGAGCAATCGGTGCTGACTTTGAATACATCTACAACCCTTCTGCTGATATGGCTGATATGGCAAGCTCAATTCAAGCTGCTGCAGCTACTCAACCAGATGGAATGGTAATTTCTTTACCAGATCCAGATGCATTAGGTCCAGCTATTAAAGCTGCTGTTGCTGCTGGTGTTCCAGTTATTACAATGAACTCTGGTTTAGAGTCATCTGCTAGCCTAGGTGCTTTAATGCACGTTGGTCAGCCTGAATTACTTGCTGGACAAAAAGCTGGTGAAAGAGCAAAAGCTGAAGGTGCTACTAAAGCATTATGCATGATTCAAGAAGCATACAACACAGCTCTTGTAGACAGATGTGAAGGTTACGGTTCTGCAGTTCCAATGCAAATGACTGATACTACATCTGACCCTGCAACTATTCAAACTAGAGCTACTGCTGCTTTACAAGCTAACAGTGATATCAATGCAATCCTTTCAGTAGGACCACACGTATGTGAAGCTGTTGATAAAGCTTTAGTTGATCTTGGTATGACAGTACACCACTCTTGCTTCGACTTGAGTCCTGCAGTTATGGACTTAATCGGATCTGGTAGAGTTTCTTTCACTATCGATCAACAGCAAAGACTACAAGGTTATATGCCAGTTATCGTATTACACTTGTACAACAACAGTGCTGGACTTCTTCCAGGAGCTAACATCCCATCAGGACCTGGCTTCGTTGACAAGTCTAACGCTTCTTCAGTTGCTGCTCTTGCAGGAATTGACAGATAGTCAGTAAACATTTAAAGGGTCGATTATTCAATCGGCCCTTTTTTTTTAAAAAAATTAATAAGTCTTTTTATAAATGAATACATCAACAACAAAAAAACCAAGACAAGAGTCAGACCGACAAGGTGAAAAAAAATGGTACTCTGCATTTACGTCTCGTCCGGAGGTTGGACCTTTTGGAGTTATGGTTTTACTTTTTTGTATGTTGGGATACTTTTCTATTCCAGAAGGACAATTTTCTAACTAGTGAGTCTATTTCATGTAAAAAATCAATTTCGTTTGAAACTCCTCCTCCAAATATAAAAGCATCAGGATCTAAAATATTTATGATGCTTGAAAGTGACATTGCCAAATTTACTTTAAAATCATCTATAAATCTTTCTGCATCTAAATCATGTTTTCTGTTCAATTCAAAAATTTCATTTGTTTTTAAATTTTTTCCATAAAGTTTCTTAAATCTTTTTGCTAAACTTAAACCAGATAAAAAACTTTCAATCTCTGCTTCCCTAGCATTACTAGAGTCGAAATTTTCTTTTTTAGCTGCAAAATATGGAATCTGGTTGTGTCCCCATTCTCCTGCTACTCCATTCGAGCCAGTAATAATTTTTTTATCTATTACTAAACCACCTCCAACTCCCGAACCTAATATAATTCCATAAACGATTTTGTAATGTTTACCTGATCCATCTATAGCTTCTGATAAAGAAAAACAGTTTGCATCATTTTCACAAAATACCTCTTTTCCAAGTGCTTTACGTAGATCACTTTGAAATGGCCTTTTTTCTAACCAAGATATATTTGGAGCATTTTTTACTAATCCAGTTTGAGGAGAATGAACTCCTGGATGACAAACTCCAATTGGAAGTTCTTGTTTAAACTCTTGTTCTAATTGTCTATGAATATCTCTTATAGCAGTTATAATTTGGGTATACTCCTTTGGACAAGATATTCTTGATCTATGTTTTTCGTTCCCATTTTCTTCAAGAACAACACTCTCTATTTTGGTTGCACCAACATCAATACCTATTTGCATAACTAATATGTAGCTCTTCCACCACTTAAATCAAAAACTGCTGCAGTCGAAAATGAATTTTCCTCACTTGCTAACCAAGTTACTAATGATGCTAATTCTTCAACTTTTGCAAATTTGTTTCTAGGAATTTTTGATAACATATAATTTATATGTTCTTGTGTCATTTGATCAAATATCCTCGTCTTAGCTGCTGCTGGTGTTACACAATTTACAGCTATATTTTTTTGCGCAAGCTCTTTACCTAGAGATTTTGTTAAACCTATTACACCTGCCTTAGAGGTACTGTAAGCGCTTGCATTTGGGTTTCCTTCTTTACCTGCAATTGACGCAATATTAACAATTCTTCCGTAATCATTCTTAGCCATAAATGGAACAACTGCTTTGCAACAGTAAAAAACTGCATTTAAATTTAGGTTAATTACCTTATTCCACTCTTCTATTGGATATTCTGCAACTGTAGTATTCAATCCAGCTACACCCGCATTATTAATAAAAATATCAATCTTACCATGTGATTTTTCAACTTCAGATAATTTTGAATTTATTGCATCATAATTGATCACATCAACTATTTGATAAGTTAAGTTTTCTGAATTTACTTTTTCTAAAGCTTTTTTGGCTTCACTTTCGTCTATATCCCAAATTACTACTTTAGCTCCAGACTCAATAAATCTTTCAGTGATAGCTAAACCAAATCCTTGAGCTCCACCTGTTACAATTGCTACTCTGTTTTTTAAATCATATTTAATCATCTTTATTTTTTAAATTTTTTTGATCTTATTAAAGGAAAAGCTAAGGCAATTAAAGACAAAATAAAGAACGTTAAAGCTATTGGTCTTGTGAAAAACATTAACCAATTTCCATCAAATATAACCAGAGATTGTCTTAAAGTACCCTCAACTAACTCACCTAAAATTAATCCAATGATAACTGGTACAACTGAGAAACCATATCTTCTCATAAAGAAACCTAGAACACCAAAAAATAACATTATCCATACATCAATTATGGATTGGTTTAGTGAATAGGTTCCACAAACTGAAACTGCAAAAATCATTGGCCATAAAATTTTATTTGGGACTAGTGTTATTCTTGCAAAAATTTTTGCTCCAAAGAAACCAAATATAAAAAACAAAACATTAGCAATTAACATTGCTCCAAAAATTCCATATAAAAAATCGGGTTGTTCTCTAAATAAATCAGGACCAGGTCTCACACCATGTATAATTAATCCAGTTAGGATAACAGCAGTTGTTGCGCTCCCAGGAATTCCAAGCGCAAGTGTTGGAACCATTGCACCTCCTGTTGCTGCATTATTTGCTGCTTCTGCACCCGCAATACCTTCTATAGAACCTTTTCCAAACTCTTCGGGTTTTTTTGAAAATCTTTTTGCTTCTGAATATCCAATTAAAGAAGCAACTGTTCCACCTTCAGCAGGTAACACTCCAATAAACGAACCTATACCGCTGGATCTTAAAATTGTTTTCCAGGTTTTTTTATAATCATCTTTACTAGGAAGTTTTATTGCTTTTAAAGCTATTCTATTAAATACTTGGTTAATTAAAGTTGATTGAGTTAACATCTCGCTTATAGCAAATAAACCAACTACTACCGGTATAAAACCAATCCCTTCAGTTAATTCATTAATTCCAAAAGTAAACCGATCAATTGAAGTCATGAAATCTTTACCAACAGTTGAAATTAAAATTCCAAATGCGCCTGCAATTAAATTCTTAATTGGACTTCCCTCTCCTATTGATGCAAGCATCGTTAAACCAAAAATAGCTAATGCAAAATATTCTGGTTGACCAAATTCATATGCAAGTTGAGCCAGAATAGGTGCGAAAAAGACAAGAATAATAACACTAAAAATACCCCCAACTGTACTAGAAACAGTTGCCATTCCTAAAGCCCTTCCAGCCTCTCCCTTTTGTGCTAAAGGATACCCGTCTAAACAAGTTGCGGCAGCAGCTGGAGTTCCAGGTGTATTAATTAGAACTGCAGTTATTGCACCTCCATAAGTACCTGCACAATAAATAGAGGTTAACAATACAATTGCTGATAATGGATCTAGTGTCATTGTAAAAGGTAAAATCAATGCTCCACCAGTTGTTGGTCCTAAACCAGGTAGAACACCTAATATTAAACCAAACAAAGTTCCAAAAAATAAAACCAACAATAGCTTTGAGCTAAACAAAGGAGCCATCATTAATAATAAATTGTCCATCTAGCTATAATAAATATTAGTTATAATTCCAGGTGGAAATCTTAAACCTAAAATTGTTTCAAAAAAAATAAAGACAATCATAGGAAAAATTATCCCAACAAGTAATAAATAAAATATTCTTTTCTCTCCCCAACAATAGGAAACAAAAATAGATAATACTGAAATAGCTAGAAAGAAATCTAAAGTCTTTGAAATAACCAAGAAAATCAAAAAGCTTAAAAGTGTTAAATAGAATGATTTTGGAAGTTTTTTTTCAACTTTCCAAGGATTTTTAGTTGCTAAATAATAGATTAACAATGTAATTACTATAATTAAAACTAAGAGTGCTTTTGGAAATGTTGCTGGCTGTATTCCTCTATTTAAAATGGGAGGAACAATGTCAAAAGTAAAAGTTGTGATTAATAATGCTATAGATATTAAAATAATAACCAAACAAACTTTAAACTCATCTCTAAAAAAAAAGGGCAAACTTTTGTTTGCCCTTTTTTGTTTTTGTACATTTTTCATATCTAAATGTACTTTTGATTAGATTAGTTTATGTAACCTAAAGCTTTAAGCTGAGCAGTCATTTCTGTAAGCATTTCTTCCATTTGCTTACCCCACTCGTCAGCACCAACTACACTAGTGTCATCAAGACCAATTTCAGTTAAGAAATTTTTGTAATAGTTGTGGCTCATAGCTTTCATCATTCCAGCTTCTAATTGTTTTACTCTGTCTGCTGGAGCACCTTTTTTAGTTACGAAACCTCTAACAGTAGATAAAGAAACAGGTATACCTAATTCCTTTGCTGTTGGAGAATCTCCAATTTTTGCCATTCTATTATTTGCTAATACAACTGATACACAAAGTTTACCTTCATTAATTTCAGTTAGCGCTTCACCTAAGTTTAAAACACCTACATCAATATCTCCTTTGATAAGGTTAGTTTTAATTGGCGCAACACCTTTGTAAGCAACGATAGTTGGATCTTTTAATCCACCTTTTTTTGTAAATGCAATTGCACTAACATCGTCAATACCACCAGTATGAGTAGTTCCATATTTTAGTGACTTTGATTTTTGAGTACTAATAAATTTTTTAGCATCTTTAATATCGTTTTTACAATTTACAACAAATAACTGAGGGTCATCTGTTCCTCTAGCAAGTGGTTGCATATCACTTAACTTAACTTTAGTTTTTCCTAAAGCCATGGAAACAGCATGACCTGTTGTCCAAGTTAAAGTGTGATTTCCATCAGCTGGTAAAGACATCATATAATCCATAGATGCGGCACCACCACCACCTTTTTTGTTTACTAATTGCATGTCTTGCTTAAGGACTCTTCTTGCTCTTAATAACATCATTCTAGTAGTAACGTCAGTTCCACCACCAAAACCAGCGTGTGTAATTGCTTGTATTGGATGACCATCAGCTTTAGCTGATGTGATCATTAATGGAAGAGCTACAACAAAAAATTCAGTTACTAGAAAAGCAGCTGCTAAAAATAGTTTAAAGCTTTTTTTCATTATTTCCCTCTTAAGTTAATTTATATATAATAATTTAAACATAATCTGCTACAAGACGTAAAGAAAAAAATGACTGAAAATAAATCTAACATAGCTCTTCTACTTGGTGATCCAGCTGGAATTGGACCAGAATTAATTTCAAAACTTTTAAATGATGAAATGACAAAAAAAGCAAACATCGTCATAATCGGTGAGAAACAAGTTTTTGAAAGCGGAAATAGTATTACAGGAATTTCACATAATATAGATATTGTAGAAAATTTTGATGATGTAAATTTTGATAAAGCAAATAGATATTTGTTAGATATTTCTAAAGGTAAGAATCATAAATATAAATTAGCGGAACCATCAAAAGAGTCTGGTGAAAGTGTATTGGAAGCTTTAGATTTAGCCTTAACTCTAGCTAAAGAAAAAAAAATAGATGCAATTAATTTTGCACCAATGAATAAAACAAGTTTAAAACTTGGGGGAAATAAACATTCAGATGAATTACAGTTAATGGCTGAAAAACTTGAAGTAAATAGTTTTTGTTGTGAATTTAATGTTATTGATAATTTTTGGACAGCAAGAGTAACATCTCATATTCCAATAAAAGAAGTTGCTCAACATATTACTAAAGATAATATCATTAAACCTATAAAATTAATTAATGAGGTTATGGAGTTGAATGGTGTAAAAAATCCTAGAATTGCCATTCAAGCTCTGAATCCACACGCAGAGTTTGGGACAGAGGAAAAAGATGAGATCATTCCTGCGATTGAAGAGGCAAAAAAACTTGGCTACGATGTTGATGGTCCATTACCATGCGATACATCTTTTGTTGTAGCTTATAAAAATAAAAACCATGATTGTATGGTTGGTATGTATCATGATGCACTTCAATCTGGACTTAAGGCATTTGGCTTTGATAGAGGAGTAACAGTTCAAGGTGGATTGACTGTACCAGTAACTACTACTGCTCATGGATCAGCATTTGCTATCGCTGGAAAAAATGAGGCTAATCTAGCTCCAATCTTAAACTCTTTTAAGATTGCTTTATCAATGTCACAAAATAAGAAAAACTAAATTAATCCTGCGTCAACTGTAAAGTTTTGTTTTGTACATCCTGATGAAACATCAGACGCTAAGAATAAAACCATTTTTGAAACATCTTCAGGTAATAATTGTTTTTTTAAAGCCTGATTTTTTAATATTTCCTTTTTAAATTTTGGATTAAGCCATAATTTGGATTGTCTAGCTGTTGCGATTGAACCAGGTGCAATTGAGTTAATTCTTATATTATGTTTTCCTAAATCTCTTGCTAAAGATCTTGTTAATCCATGAATTCCTGCTTTTGCAATACTATATGCTGGAAACATTACTGCTCCTCTAACCCAACTGACAGACCCTAAATTTATTATTGATCCACCTTTGTTCTTTATCATGCTTTTTTTAACTGATTGTATTGCAAACAAATAATGCTTTAAATTAATCGCCATTCTATCATCCCAATATTTTTCTGTAATTTTCTCTAAACTATGCCTTTGGTCGTTAGAAGCGTTGTTGACTAAAATATCAATAGGACCCTGTTTTTTGATTATGTTTAAAATTGATAGTTTATATTTTTTTATATTTTTAATGTCACATTCCACAAAATTTGGAATTTTAAATTTTTTCTTTTTGATCTTATTAATAGTTTTTTTTGCCTCTTTTTTATCAATATCGAAAAAATACACTTCCACTCCTTGCTCACAGAGATGTTCAACAATTGAGGAACCAATCCCAGAGGCTCCTCCTGAAATTAAAGCTCTTTTATTTTTAAGATCAAAATATTCAGTTTTCATTTTTAAAAAAAATATTAATAACTCTTTATATATTCCAAAGATGGCATTGAAGCTGCTGCGCCTTGTTTAGTGGTTGAAATTGCTGCAACTTGATTTGCAAAAGTAAGTACTTCTTTAATTCGTAAATCTTTTGATAACCCTACAGCTAATGCAGCATTGAAAGCATCACCTGCGCCTGTAGTATCAACTACTGGGTCTTTAAGTTTAAATGCTTCTACGAAAAAATTTTCTTTTTTATTTGCAAAATAACATCCTCTTTCTCCTAATGTTATAACAATATTTTTAATACCTTTTTTTAAAAATTCCTCTGAAGCATTTTTGATATCTTTTTCTGTTTCAATTTTTTTATTTAAATAAAATTCTGCTTCAGTTTCATTAGGTGTAAAAAAATCTATTAATTTAAAATCATTATCTTTAATTTTGCATGCAGGTGCTGGATTTAATATTGTGGCTAATCCCTTTTCTTTAGCTTTTTTTAATGCATAGCTAGTAACCTCATATGGTGTTTCTAGTTGTGTTAAAAATATTTCTGCTTTTGCAATAAAATTTAAATTTTTTTCAATGTCATCATGGGTAATAGTTCCAGCAGCACCAGGTATTATATTTATTGCATTCTCACCAGTTTTTTTATTTACCATTATTCCTGCAACTCCAGTTGAGTGATTTTCATCTTGAATTATACAAGCAGTGTCTATACCCAATTCTTTATATAAAGTTAAAGCCATCTCACCATTTTTGTCTTTGCCAATTTTTGTAATAAAATTTACGCTTCCATTGAGTTTAGCTGCTGCAATTGCTTGGTTTGACCCTTTTCCACCTGGTCCAATAATATGTTGCGAACCTAGAATAGTTTGTCCTTTTTCAGGGATAGCGTTAGAAATGAAGCAAAGATCTGCAACAAATACACCAAAAACTGAAATGGTTTTCATTTTTTAAGTCCAAACGTTTCCGTCAGGCAAAATGACTCCTTTGGTAAGTATAAAACAGCCAAACGGTCTTGCGTCTGTTGTAGTAACAATGCAATAAGCTTTTTTAGCCTCTTGATAAAATTCTTGTCTTGAAATTGATCCCACATTCCAATTTTCTCCTGAGATTTTTTTTACAACTTCAATAAATTCTTTATGTGTTTCGGTTAACTCCTCAGGTTTATCATCTACTTCCATTCTTAAAGCTGGAGAACCTCCTTTTGAATTAATAAAACTATCTAGTGGAAAAACTGAAAGTATGGCAGAGGCTGCTTCTTTTATACCAACTCCGTCTAATCTTATTACTTTTTCATTTGTAGTATATGCTGGAAAATTAGCATCAGCTAATATCAGTTTTTCTCCATGACCCATAGATCTTAGATGAAAAAGTAAATCTGGGCTTAATACTGGATCAATTTTAATAAGCATGGATTATTATATTACATAAAAAAAAAGGGTGGAATTAAATTCCACCCTTTTTTTAAATTATATACTTATCGATTATTTAAAATCGTTGGCGTTTTCTTTTGTTACTAATTGTGTTCCTGTATCAATGTTTGGATCAATACTTCCACCATTAGCTAACTCTAGAGCATATTTTACTCCATATGCGCCCATGTTGTAAGAAAACTGAGCAATTGTTGCTGTCATCTCTCCTTTTAAGATACTTGTAGCTGCATCTGGAGTAGCATCAAATCCTACTACAACAACATCATTCATGTCCGCATCTTTAAGAGCCTGCATAGCACCTAAGCCCATATTATCATTTGAAGCAAATATTGCTTTAATATTTGGATTTTTTAAAATAATCGACTCAGTTACAGATCTACCTTTTGCAGTGTCCCACTCAGCAGTTTGAGTTGCAACAATGTTCAATCCACAATTTTTAAAACCTTTTATTGCACCATCTCTTCTTAACAACGCTGTAGATTGTGACTCAATACCAGTTAAAATTGCAACATCTGAACCTTTGGGAGTTTTATCACAAATAAATTTTGCAGCTAACTCTGCACCATTCATGTTGTTTGTTCCAATAAAAGTTACTCCTTCATTTATTCCTTTTGTATCAACAAATACTACTGGAACTCCACTCTTGATCGCATCATCAACGATCGGAGCAAAAGCATTTGGATCTCCTGGTGCAAGTGCTAAAGCATCAACACCTTTTGCCAGTTGGTCCTCTACTTGATTTATCTGTGCCTGAACATCTCCTTCTTGTGGAGGTGCAATTAAAATTAATTTAACACCTAGTTTTTTAGCTTCCTCTTCAGCACCTTTTGTTACAGATGCCCAAAAAGGATTTCCTGATCCAGGACCTTTAATACTGAATAGAATTTTTTTACCATGTCCATCAGCAAAAGACACTGAACCTATACTGATCGATAAAAAAATTGCTGTAAAAAAAACAACAATTTTTTTTGTTAAGTTTTTCATTTATTTCCCCTATTGTTATTTAAAGTTAAATTAAATAAAAAAATTCAGAAGAGTTCAACTATTTATAAGTATGCTAAGACAATTTTGAATACAACTAAGGCGTGTAAATATATATAATTTATTTTCTAGTTCCCAAATCTCTTCTTAATACGTCTACATAAACTGCAAGAACTATTATGGAACCTATCAAAACTTGCTGCCAAAAAGAACTAACATCCATCAAATTGAGACCATTTCTCAGAATTCCCATAATCATTACACCTGCAAATACTCCAAGGACTGTACCTCTTCCACCAAAAAAACTTGCTCCTCCGATAATACATGCAGCGATCGCATCAAGTTCAGATTGAAGTCCAGCGTTGGGATAACCTGAGTCAGTTCTGCCTGCTAAAATTAAAGCACCAATACCTGATAGAAATCCACATAGTGAGTAAACTATAACTAAAATTTTGTTAACATTTATTCCAGATGCTCTAGCAGCATTTGGATTTCCTCCGATTGCATAAATCCATTTTCCGGTTTTGCTATGATTTAAAAAAATCCAAAAAATTATATATACAATAGCAATTAATACTAAACTTACTGGAAGGTATTGCGATTTTTCTAATCCTAACCATTGAAGATCAATTCTTCCATGACCAAGGTACCTAACTTCATCTGTAAAACCACTTATTGGGGTTCCACCAGAAATTAAGTTTCCAGTTCCTCTAAATATATAAAGAGTACCTAAAGTCATTATAAAAGGATGTGGCATGCGAAGTAAGGTGATACCTAGGCCATTAAATAGACCACATAAAAACCCTGCAATCAAAGGTGTAATTACTACAATGTACCAAGGCGCTCCAGCTTTAGCAACAACAGCCAATATCATTAATGATAACATCATGATTGAACCGACCGAAAGATCTATCCCAGCAGTCACAATTACCATAAATACTCCCAAGGCTAACATTGACTGCCAAGATATTTGTTTAAAAACGTTAGTTACATTTCTCCAAGATAAAAAAACATCTGGTTGCAAAATGTGCATAACCAAAATCATAATTACTAATAAAAGAAGAATTCCATATTTTTCTAAATATGGCATTAGTTTCAAATGAAGGCTTACAATTTTTTTATCTTTATCTTCCATATTTATTTTTTTCCCATAATCCAACCAATCACTTCATCTCTAGATGTACTTGATAGGTTGGCTTCTGCGAAATTAGTTCCTTGAAATAAAGCCATCACTCTGTCACATACTGTAAATATATCATCCATTCTATGACTTATAACAATCACTCCAACACCTGTTTTTTTTAAACTATTAATAAGATCTAAAACTTTACCCACTTCTTTGATTGCTAATGCTGCAGTCGGTTCATCCATAATTACTACATTAGCATTAAAGGCAGTTGATCGTGCGATTGCCACAGCTTGTCTTTGACCACCTGAAAGTTCCTCTACTTTTTGATCGGCACTTTTAACATTAATTTTTAACTTATCTAAATGAGCATTAGTTAATTCTTTAATTTTATTAAAATCTAATAGTTTTAAAAATCCTAAATTTTTTGTTGGCTCTCTTCCTAAAAAAATATTTTCACCAATAGGTAAATTACCTGCTAGAGCAAGATCTTGATAAACCATTTCTAAACCTAAATTTTGAGAGTCTCTTGGACTTTCTAATATTTCTTCTTTGCCTTGGAAAAATAAGGAACCTGCGCTTGGTTTATAAAGTCCCGACAAAACTTTCATTAAAGTTGATTTTCCTGCTCCGTTATCTCCCACTACACCCAAACATTCTCCAGCATGAACCTTTAAGTTAACATTTTCTAATGCAGTAATAGTTCCAAAATATTTTGTTATCCCTTTAGCTTCTAAGAGTGGATTGGTAGTTGCCGACATAATTTATAAAATTATTAAAATATCAATTAATTGCAACTGGTTTTGAGGCCAATAATCGTACTGTTTTCAATTCAGCTTTTTTGCAAAATTTTGGTTTTAAATTTTTTGAAATTAGATGCATGTCCTTTAAAACAATATCCCCCATACTATAAAAGGCCTCTGTCAAAGCTCCTGCTCTATGCGCTGAAAACAAAATATTTTTGACTTTCCTAATTGGGTCATTTTTTCTCACTGGTTCCAAAGGAAATACGTCAGTAGCTACATAAATATCTCCCTTTTTAACTCTATCGATTAAATCTTTAAAATTTACAACTGCTGCTCGACTCATCAATATGAATAGTGAGTTAGGTTTCATTTTGTTAATTAAATTTTTATTAACTAAATTTTTATTCTTAGTTGTTACAGCGGCTAAAACATAGATAATTTCACATGTTTTAAACATTTGATTTAAACTAACAGGTTTAAATCCGAAGCTTTTAATTTTATTCTTTGATAACCATGGGTCATAAACATTTATATCTTTAGTAAATGGAAGTAACATTGGATATAAAGATTTAGCTAAATCACCAAAACCCAGTAATCCAATTTTTTTTCCTGATAATAAAGATGCTTTTAAATTACTTTCTAACCCATATTTTTCTTTACCTTTTACAAAATCAAAATGAGCATTATGAATATTCCTTAATAGAGAAAGTGTCATTCCTAATGCAATTTCAGCGACAGGATTTGAAAACACTGGGGAAGTTGCAATTACATGGATTCCCTTTTTAGCACAATAAACATAATCAACGTTATTCATAAAATTACTTTCAACATTGATTATTGCTTTCAATTTTTTTGCTTTTGACAGAATTTTTTTATCTAAGTCTGGCTGACCCATAATGAAAGTAGCCTTATCAATATAGTTTTCATAAAATTGTCTTTTTTTTTTATCAGGTGCTACTAAAACCTTATATTTTGTTTTTAATTCTATTAATTTTTTTTTCGTAAAAATCAGATCCAGTGTTCTTGGGAAAGGATCAGATATAACAATTGGTTTTGACACTAAATTAAAATTTTTTTTACTTCTTCTTCGGTAAATTTTTTTGGTTTATCACATTTTGTTTTTATTTTTTGAGGAATTCCAGTATTTGCTGCCCTCATGGTTGACTCTATTATATCTAATACATGTAAAGATAAATCACCTGAACACCTGTGCTTTTTATTTTTCTGAATAGAATATAACATTTCAGATAAACCAACACTCCGATAGTTCGCATTTGTAGCAGCTTCATTTGATCTTCCACTAGAAGAAGTTATGTTTATTTTTCCTAAATGCATCTTATCTGTTTTATGTTCACCCCATTTTCCACCCTCTGTAACAGAAATAAAAACAGAACCACCAAACATATTGGGATCTGGAACAATAATCGATCCCTTTGTGCCATAAAGTTCCATGTGATTTCTTTGATGATTAATTACATCAAAAGAAAGTGTTACTTGAATTATTGCACCGCTGTGAAATTGGATTGTTGCTAAGTATGTTGTAGGAGTTTCAACTTTAAATGATTTATTTTTTTTTGGACCCGCTCCATAAATTCTTTTTTTAAAGGCTGTTAATGTTCTTCCTTGCACTTGTTTTGCTGGTCCAAGTAAATTTACTAAGGTTGTAAAAAAGTATGGTCCCATATCTATTACTGGACCTCCTTCTTTTTTATACCATGACTCAGGTTTTGGATGAAAAGACTCTACCCCTGGAAATGCAAAAATGGCATTACCTAATTTAATCTCTCCAATCAAATCAGAGTCAATTAATTCTCGAGCTTTTTGAATTCCTCCGCCTAAAAATGTATCTGGAGCATTTCCAAGATAAAGTTTATTTTTTTTTGCTAGTGAGACGAGTTCTTTACCTTTTGCAAAATAAGTTGCTAATGGTTTTTCTGAATAAACATGTTTACCTGAAGTCAAAACTTTTTTTGAGACTGAATAATGAGATTGTGGAATTGTTAAGTTTAAAATAACTTCTATTTCATTGTCTTTTAAAATTTCCAAAACTGTTTTAGATTTAATATTGTATAATTTTGCACATTTATCGGCTGCTTTTTGATCAATATCTGCACATGCAATTATTTTAAAATTATTAAAATATTGTTGCCCCCTAAAGTATGTCTCAGCAATATGACCACAGCCTATAAGACCGACCTTAAAAATTTTATTCATAAAGGTTTATACGCCTTGTCTTTGTTTATCTTTTCCTTCTTTATAAAGTTTTAAAGCTTCTTCATTCTCTTTAGTGGTTGGAATTTCTAGTGTAGGGCTATCCCAAAAAGATGAACCTTCAACCCATTTGTAAGCATGAGTTTTAATTGAAATAACATAAGTCACTTCAGATGCTTTTGCTCTCTTAAATGCAGCTTCAAGATCTGAAAGTGAAGTAACGTGTTCAGATTTTGCACCCATACTTTCCGCATGTTTTGCAAAATCAACATCAACTAAGCCAGGTGTATTAGAACTCTTTAATAAGTTGTTGTACTCTTTACCACCTTTAAATAATTGTAATCGATTAATAACTGCAAAGCCCCCGTTATCACAAACAATTATAATCAATTTATTTTTTGTGATAACTGAAGAATAAATGTCAGTATTATTTAATAGATAAGATCCATCTCCTACAAAAGAAATTACTTCTTTATCTGGATTTGCCATTTTGATTCCTAAAGCTCCAGAAATTTCATAACCCATACAACTAAAACCCCATTCTGTTTCATGAGTATTGAGTTCTCTTGGTCTCCAAACTTGAATTACCTCACCAACTAAACCTCCTGCAGCTGTAACTGCAATATCTGTAGGATCAGAATTTCTATAGATTACACCAATTGCTTGGACATAACTTGGGACTTCCTGATTAGTTGGGGCACTCTCTTTATCTATATGTTCATTCCATGACTTAAGCTCAATTTGAGATTTTTTATGCCAATCTTCTCCTACTTTCCAATCACCTAAGGCTTGAGAAAGTTCAGTTAATGAAACTTTTGCATCTCCAACAACTGCTTGTGCTAAATGTTTATTAGCATCATATCTTGATACGTTGATAGAAACTAATTTGAAATTTTCGTTTTCAAAATTTGCCCATGATCCTGTTGTAAAATCAGCAAGTTTTGTTCCAACCGCAATGGCAAGATCAGTTTCTTTAGCTAATGCATTTGTATTTTTTCCTCCCAGGCCTCCAATTTGACCTACAAAATGAGAGTGGTCTCGCTTCATTGTTGAGTAGCCCATTACAGTTTGTGTAACTGGGATGTTGTGTTTAATTGCAAACTGACTCAATTCTTCCATTGCATCTGAATAAAATACTCCACCTCCAGATATTATAATTGGATTTTTTGAAGATTTAATTTTATCAGCTGCTTCTTTTATTTGAAATTCATCTGGTCTTGGTCTTCGAATTGTGTGAACTTTTTCTTGAAAAAATTCTGCTGGATAATCAAAAGTTTGGCCTTGGATATCTTGACTCAATGAAATACAAGCAGGACCACAATCAGCAGGATCTAACATTGTCTGGACTGCTATTGGAAATGATTGAATTATTTGTTCAGGTCTAGTGATACGATCAAAATATCTCGTAACTGGTTTGAAAGCATCATTTGCAGTTGTGCTTGGGTTGTTAAATTGTTCAACTTGTTGAAGTACTGGATCTGGCATTCTATTTGCATAAGTATCACCAGGTAAAAATAAAATTGGTAATCTATTGCTCATAGCAACTGCTGCAGCTGTAACCATATTTGTTGCCCCAGGTCCAACAGATGATGTCGCTACAAAAATTTGTTGTCTTCTTTTTGCTCTCGCATAACCAATTCCTGTAAGAGCCATATTTTGCTCATGATGCCCTCTATATGTTGGAAGTTCTTTTTGATTTTCCTCTAATGCTTGACCTAAGCAGGCTACATTTCCATGTCCAAAGATTCCAAAGACACCTGGAAATAAAGGTTCTTTTTTGCCATTAATTAATATTTTTTGAGCAATTAAATATTTAACTATTGCATGAGCACATGTGAGGGTAATTTTTTTCATAAATATGTTTATCTTTTAATATGTATAGTGTTTATATATAATTTTAATTATAAATTAAAAAACCTAATTAAGTAAACTTAAAAATAAATTCTATGTACGAAAAATTTGGACAATTCATTGATGGTAAATGGCAACAAGCTGAAAAAAAAGAAACTTATGATGTAATCAACCCTGCAACGGAAGAAGTGATTGGAAAAGCATCGAAAGCTTCATCTATTGAAGTGCAAAAAGCATTAAAGTCTGCAGAAAAAGGTTTGGAAGTTTGGAAAAACACTGCACCATGGCAGAGAGCTTATGTACTTAGAAAAATTGCTGACATGATGAGAGAAAAAAAAGATGTTATTGCAAAATGGTTAACTCTTGAAGTTGGAAAACCTCTAACTGAAGCGGTTGGTGAAGTTGGTGGTGGTGCTGATATTTTTGAGTGGAATGCTGAGGAAACAAAAAGAATTTATGGTCAAACACAACAAAGTAGATTTCCAGATACTAGAGTTCATGTTTATTATCAACCTGTAGGAGTTGTTGCAGCTTTAGTTCCTTGGAATTTCCCAATAGTTTTGGCATCAAGAAAAATTTCTACTGCGTTAGCTGCAGGATGTTCTGTAATTTGTAAGCCAGACGTAATTACTCCTGGTGCTGTGATGGAATTAGTAAACATTTGTAAAGAAGCTGGTGTACCAGATGGCGTGGTTAGTCTTTTGTCAGGTGACCCTGCTGAAATATCAAATGAATTAATGGAATCTGATATTATTAAAAAGGTTTCAGTTACTGGATCAACTAGAGTTGGAAAAATTATTTTAAAAAAAGCAGCTGATAAAGTTCAAAGAGTTACTATGGAGCTTAGCGGACACTCACCTTTTATTGTATGTGAAGATGTGGATATGAACAAAGTAGCTGATATAGCAATAACTGGTAAATTTAGAAATAACGGTCAAGTCTGTATTTCACCGAATAGATTTTATATCCAAGAAAACAGAAAAGATGAGTTTGTTGATGCTTTTATCGAAAGAGCAAAAAAATTAAAAATTGGAAACGGTATGGATAAAGGTGTGGATCTAGGACCTTTAACAACATCTAAGAGATTGGAAGAAATAGAAAAACTCGTTGAAACTACCAAAAAAGAAGGAGCTAAAGTATTGATGGGTGGACAGAAACCTTCTGGTTTCAATAAAGGATATTATTATGAGCCAACAGTTTTTGACGATGTAAAAGATAATTTTACAATAATGAAAGAAGAACCTTTTGGTCCACTAGTTCCAATTTTAACTTTTAAAACTTTTGATGAGGTAATTGAAAGAGCAAATGATAATGACTTAGGATTATGTAGTTATTTGTACACAAACTCTATGGACAAAGCTCATATTGGATCTGAAAAGCTAGAGTCCGGTTGTGTTGCAGTTAATACTGGTGTTGTTGCAATTGCTGAAGCACCTTTTGGAGGTATTAAACAAACTGGTTATGGTCGTGAAGGTGGTTCAGGAGCAATTAAAGACTATCTAAATGTGAAATACACTCACATGGGCTTAAAAATATAAATAATGCGAAAAAACAAAGTTAAACAAATGATGAAGGACGGTAAGCCCGTAATCAATGGTTGGTGTGCCATTCCTAGCACTGCATCTGCTGAAGCAATGGCTCATCAAGGATGGGATTCTCTTACCGTAGATATGCAACATGGTTTAGTAGATTACAGTAATTCACTACCAATGATGCAAACAATATCCACAACAGAAGTAACTCCTTTAGCAAGAGTAAATTGGAATGAACCTGGTCAAATAATGAAAATATTAGATGCTGGATGTTATGGAATTATATGCCCAATGGTAAGTAATAAAAAAGAAGCAGAAAATTTTGTCCAAGCATGTATGTATCCACCAGATGGGTACAGAAGTTTTGGACCTGTTAGAGGTTTAATTTATGGAGGACCTGATTATGCAGATCACGCTAATCAAGAAATACTAAAATTGGCAATGATAGAGACAAAAGAGTCATTGGAAAACCTTGATGAAATTATGTCTACACCAGGTGTTGATGGTATTTATATTGGACCAGCTGACCTAAGTTTAGCTATAGGTGAAAAACCTGGTTTTGATAGACCTGAGTCAACCAAAGCTTATTCAGAAATTTTAAGAATTTTAGAACATGCTAAAAAAAATAATATTTTTGCAGGAATTCATAATGGTACCACAGAATATGCAACCAAGATGATTGAAAAAGGTTTTAATTTTGTAACTATAGCGTCTGATTTAAGGGCTCTAAGTGCTGGTGCAAAAGCTACAGTTGATAAAATGAAAGGTTCATTATCAAAAAAAGACGATAACGCGACTTACTAATCTAATTGATCCAAAAATTTCTCAAATTGTTTTTTTTCTAAATTTGATGATTGTTTTTTTCCTGGAAATTTACCAGTCATAGAGTCTTTTTTAAAAGCTCTAAGTGCTTTTACTCTTTCAATTTTAATTTCACCTCTAAGTCTTAATAAATTTCCATATGCTTTAGAATGTCGTGGAGGATTTTCAGTATCACCACAAATATCTTCCATAAATAAATACATTACATCAGCATTTTTTCCTGAACCTAATGAAATAGTAACGATATCTGTGCGCTTTGAAATTTCACCCATTACATTTTCAGGTATAACTTCACACTCTGCAGAAAAAGCACCTGCATCTTCTAATCTTTTAAACTTTTGAAATAGATCATATGCTTCATCTGCAGTTTTGCCCACTGCCCTCAAGCCACCAATCCAAGTAGATTTTCTTGGAACCAAACCTAAATGCCCCATAACTGGAACATCTTCCTTAGCTAACATTTCAACTATATCCATACTTCTGGGAGTCATAACTGCATCCGCACCATTCTCTAACGCTTTAAAAGCGCCACGCATGACATCATCTGCTGTTACAAACTCATTTAATACTAAAGCTGCTGTTAAGAATAAATTTCTTGAACCTTCTCTAACAGGAATTACATTTTTTGCGTTTGATATAATCATATCAAAGCCTGCCTTTTCAGCCGCATCAGCTTCTTCAACACTATTCGCTGTAACTTGTGTAAATTTTCTTTTTCCTTTAGCTGATTTTAAATCTGCTACAGTCAATGTTCGCTTCGCTGGTTTAGCAGCCCATGTATAAATATTCTTCATTTAATTCCTTTATAAAGAATATCTCTTCTATCAATAAACTCCTCAAAGGTTTTGATAGTAATTACTGCAGGTAAAATAAAAATAGATCGTTTGTCTCTCTCGTTTCTAATAATTCTAAAATAACCTTTTTTAATTGCTGTATCGATATAAACGTTTGAGGTTAAATATGATTTCTCAATTACTTTAAGTAATTGATTTTTGGTAATTGATTTATTTTTGTAATAAGCAAGCATAACCATATGCAACATTATCCAATGTTGTGGGGTTAAAGAAAACCAATTCAATAATTCATTAGCTAATCTTCCTTCAAAATCACCAAGTGATATTTCTGCTAATTGAATTCTTTTTTGAGTAAGTTTTGGAATTTTTTTTTGTTCTTCAAAGTGTTTTGGATACTTGAACTGTCTTTTCATTTAAATAAATTTAAACTCATTGAGTTTTCTATTCAATACTATTTTTACCTAATAGTTCTTTATAAATGTTGTTTACTCTATGTACTTCTGTTGCAGTATTAAAATAACATTCGTATTCTATTTCCTCTGGTGTTACATCAAAATGATAATGGCCAGCGTCTCTGTCATGCTCGTAAGAATGAAAGTGAGTATGTTCGCCAGATTCTCTTAAATTTAATTCTCCCCCAGTTGGATCACCAGTCCAAAGAACTGTATAGCATTGTAATTTTGGTCCAACAGGTTCATAAAATTGAAGAAAATCTTTTACACATTTCATTTGTTTTGGATCGTAATACTCGTGTTTAATATCTTTATAATCAGGTTGCACGTGAGATCTTATTTTTCCATTTAATACTCTAAACACACCTGCGAGAGACATGTGCTCATTATCTTTAATTTTCAAATTTTTTAATAAAGAAGACCTTATTGCTTGAGGCAAAGAACCTTGTTCTCCATTTCTGCCTTTGATTTTAATTTTAATTACTTTTCCTTGTTTACCATCTGTATAATAAATATTTCCAAGTCCACCATGTTTTTTTGCAGAATATTTTTCAACAACACATTTTTTGTCAGGACTTACTCTTGCTATTATTGATTTAGATTCATCAGTTATTAAATTTTCATTTATAACTAATTCTCCACAATGACCATCTAAACATGACATTGCACCTGATCCAGCTCCTAAAGCATAAGATTTTTCAGAATCAATCATTTTAGATATTTCTTGATAGTCAAACTCTGCACCAATAAATTTTGGATCATGCATATAAGGCTCTCCGCCAACGTCTATTATTTTTTGATTTCCACTAATTCCTTCTGATGGACAATCCCAATCTCTAAGATTTGGGCAATCTACCACTTCTACTTCAACTTTTTTGAAATTTTCAGACAATCCTTTTCTTAATGCAATTGAAATGTCTTTTAATGAATAATCTTTAAATATTCCTTTTTCTATTTTTAATTGCATGATGTTAATAAGCTATTATTTATTTTGCATAATGTCTATAGATAATATATATAATTTCTATACATAAATAATTTTAAATAAGATAACGATGATTAATAAAGATTTAAAAGTGGCTGTGCTTGGTGCAGGAGCAATGGGTTGTTTATTTGGCGGTTTACTTTCTGAAAAAGGTTTAAATGTAATTTTAATTGATGTTTGGAAAGAACATGTAGATGCAATTAATAAAGATGGTTTAAAAATGGACGGACATGGTGGTAATCGAGTAATTAAAATGAAAGCTACTTCAGACCCATCCTCGTTGAATAAAGTAGATGCTGTGATTGTTATGTGTAAAGCTACAGCTTTAGAACCAGCATTAAATAGTGTTAAAAATATCATAGGAGACAAAACAGTGTTCATGTCTTTTCAAAATGGTATTGGTCATGAAGCAATTATCCAAAGTATTGTGGGTGATGAAAAAGTTATTGGTGGAACAACTACTCAGGCTTCGAATATTTTGGGTCCTGGACATATAATGAATCATGGTTCATTACCATCTTGGATTGGTGAGTACGAGGGAGGAATTTCTGATCGAATTAAAGAAATAGCAGATACCTTTACCGCTCACAATCTTGAAATGATTGCTGCAGAGGATGTGAAGAAAAGAAAATGGATGAAACTTTTTGCTCTAACAGCAATTGGACCATTATCTGCGATTTTTGATCTTCATCATACTGACTTATATATAAATAACAAAGCAAATGAAGTATCTCGTGGTTTAGGTAAAGAAATAATTTTAGAAACTAGAGAAGTTGCACTTGCTGATGGTGTAAATGTTTCTGAGGATGAATGCTTATTTATGTTTAATAAAATTGTAGATTCAATGCAAACTAACAAATCATCAATGGCTTTTGACGTTCAATACAAGAGAAAAACAGAAATAGACTTTATTAGTGGTGCGGTTTCAAAAATAGGTAAAAAACATGGTGTTAAGACACCATTAAATGATCTCATGTATAAAATGATTAAAGTGAAAGAAGGCATGTACAGCTAAATGCTTAGTACAAATAAATTAAAAAGAATCAAAAGTAACTTTCCAGTTTTAGTTGGTGACAACGTTGTTTCTAAAAGCATCTGTAATTTGTTAATTAAAGAAATTAGTAACTCTAAATCATTTGATGATATGATCATGGGTGGTAGAAGCAGAATAAATAAAGGTTCGAAAAATTTTAATTCATATATCAAAAACTCAGTTAACTCTGCAAAACTTTTTAAGCTTTTTAATAGCAATTTTTTTTATAAAAAAATTGAGAGTATTTTTATTAAAAATTTTAAAGATGGATCGTGGGTTAATTTACATAAACCAAAATCCTTTAATCCTAAAAAGTTTACTATTAAAAAAAAAGTAAATTCTAAAGAATTGAAAAAAATGTTGGGTAATAATTATACTAATCCTAAAGTAAATTTAGATATTGACTTTTCAGTATCCAAAGGAGGATATAGATTAAGACCTCATAGGGATGATATAACTAGGTTATATAATTTCTTAATTTATTTAACAGACATACCAAAAAAGAATGGTGGCTCTCTTACTATCTACAGGAAAAAGGCAAAAAAAAATTTAAGAAAAAGTTTTAGAAGATTTCCAAAAATAGATGAGCTTGAAATAGTTAAGTCTTTTACACCCAAAAAAGGTACTGTTGTTTTTTTTCAATCTACTCCAAATTCCTATCATGGAGTAAAGCGCTTTATGGAGAAAAATTGTCCAAAACGTTTTTTTATTTATGGAAGTTATGCTTTAAATAAACCAGTTATATGGAATTACAAAGGAATCTCATATTATCCTCATATAATTAGCAACAAAAAAAGAATGTTAACCTCTTTTCATGACGTGAACTATTTAACCACAGCACCAAAACATTGAAATTATTTCTATGATAAAATAAATTTAAATAATGACAAATACTCTTCAAAAAAAATTATACGAGAGTGGGTACTTGATTGTTAAAAATATACTTGACTATAGAAGAGACTTAAAACCAGTTCTTAATGATATGGAATTTGTCATGGATTGTCTAATTCAAAAGTATGCAAAAAAAACTGAAATTAAAAAAGTTCTTACTCTAAATTTTAAAAAAAAATATTCATATATATCAAAACTTAATATTTATGATCTGGATCAATATTTTAACACAAGATTACCAAGAGACCATGTTAAAAAAGATAGTGATTATTTCGCTACTCAATCATTATGGAATTTAATTACAAATAAAAGAATTTTAGATGTTGTTGAAAAAATTTTAGGGAAAGAAATAATGTCTAACCCTGTTCAAAATACTAGAATCAAACAACCTGAAAAAAAATTACCAAGAGGATCAATTAATGACGGCTTAAGTGGTAGAACACCATGGCATCAAGACGCTGCAGTTTTAAATTCTAGAGGACAAAAATTAACTGATATGGTTACAGTGTGGATTCCTTTCACCAAAACTACTAAAAAGAATGGATGTATGATTACAGTAAAAAAAATTAATAAAATGGGATTATTAAACCATGTATCTGGATATAGAGGACAGGTGGAATTAAAAAATAGTAAATTACTTGATGATATGGAGCACATTTATTTAGAAGCAAATGTAGGTGATATAATATTATTGCACAAACATTCCATTCACTGCTCTTTACCAAATAGATCAAATGATTTTAGAATTAGTGCTGATTTAAGGTATAATGTTGCAGGACAACCATCAGGCAGGGAGCCGCTTCCAAACTTCTATGTTAGAAGTAAAAATAAAAACAATCTTAAAGTTCAAAATTTTAAACAATGGTTATCTCTTTGGGAGAATGCTAAAGAAAGACGTATCGGAAAACATGCATTTAAGTATCCTTTGCCGACATTTAAGAATAATAAAAGAGACTTGTCAAATTTAGTTTAATATTTAAAAAAATTAATGACTAAAATTTTAATTACAGAATTTATCAATCAAAGTAGTTTAGAAAATTTAAATAAAAAATTTGATGTTAAGTATGATGAAAAATTATATGAAAATGAAAAACAACTAATAACAATGATTAAAGATTATGAAGGTCTAATTGTTAGAAATAAAACTCAGGTAAATTTAGACATTTTAAAAAATGCCTTAAAGTTAAAATTTATTGGAAGGTTGGGTGTTGGCTTAGATAATATTGATACAGAATATTGTAAAAATAAAAAAATTCATGTTCAACCAGCTACAGGAATGAATGCAGATTCTGTTGCTGAATATGTCATTTCTTCATCAATGTCTCTTATAAAAAAAATCCCAATGTTTCATAATGGAACTATCAAAGGTGAATGGCCAAGAACAACAATTAAGTCCATAGAAATAAACCAAAAAAATTTAGGGATAATAGGATTTGGGATAATTGGAAAAAAAGTTGCTGAGTATTCTTCAAAAAATGGTTTAAAGATTTTAGCCTACGATCCTTATGTTAAAGAAATAAATGATAAAGAAATTGACGCTAAATTATCAAGTTTAAAGGAGATATATGAAAAATCAGATATCATTTCCATACACTTGCCTTTAACAGATGAAACAAAAAACATGGTAAATGAATTTTCATTTTCTCAAATGAAGAATAAACCAATTATAATAAATACCTCAAGAGGAGGTATAATAAATGAAAGTGATTTAATTAAAGCTTACCATAAAAATATTATTTCTGGATTTGCTCTAGATGTTTTTGAAAATGAACCAATAGAGAGCAAATTTTATCACAAAATAAAACCAGGTATGAATTGTATTTTGACGCCTCATATCTCTGGTGTAACAACAGAGTCAAACATTAGAGTAAGTGACTTTATAGTTAAAAAAATTACAGATTTTTTTAATTAATTATTTCCTCTAGATTTATCAATCTACCTTGTTTTATTGATTTTTCTGCAGCCTCACCCATTGCAACAGCAATTAAACCATCTTGTAATGAAACCTCTGGATCTGAATTACTTTCAATAGCTTTCAAAAAAGCTAAGTGTTCGTAGTAAGTAGATCCATGATGGTGGCCGGCCTCAAGAATTTTTTTATCTACTTCAATATTTTCGATATGTGTTTTACCATCTCTCATTCCAATTCTTATATTTGATGAGGTTTTACCTGAATCATTAGAAGGGACCGAAGTTTCAATTTTGCCTTTATTTCCTGTGGCTACAAGCTCTTCTTGCATGTCAGAATTTTCTGCAAACATGCAAAGCTCAAGCAAACTTCTTGCTCCATTTTCAAAATTTACAATCACATAGGCATTATCAATGATGTCTGGCTTTTTTTCATTATACACTTCATCCAAATGGTTAACGTCTTGACCACCACTTGCATAAACACTGAGCGGCTTACTTTGAATAATCAATCTCATTAAATCAAAGAAATGGCAGCATTTTTCAACAAGTGTACCACCAGTATTTTCTTCAAAACGATTCCAATCATTTACTTTTTTTAAAAAAGGAAATCTATGTTCCCTTATGGTTAAAGTTTTTAAATTACCAATTTTGTTATTATGAATTTCATTAATAAACTTTGAAACTGGCGGCATATATCTATACTCCATTGCAGTCCAAAATACTGAAGGATAATCTTTTGTAAGTTTTTTTATTTCTAAGCAATCTTTTGTATTAGTGCATAATGGTTTTTCTATTAATATGTGTTTTTTAGTTTTGATTACATCTTTCAAGATTTCTATATGAGTAAAGTTAGGAGATGAAATTAAGTACACATCAACAATATTTTTTTCAATCATTTCTAAATGATTTTTAAAACAAAAAACTTTTGTTTTTAGAATTTCTTTACATTGATTTAATGAAACTTCATGAGGATCAGCAAGTGCAACTACTTCAGCATTATCAATTAATGATATATTCAAAATATGTTCTCGAGCCATTGTCCCTGCTCCAATAATTCCATATTTTATTTTTTTCATATTATGTTTGTATCAGTTTAATTTAAAAACTTAATCAATACTTAGCCCGCTTGGCACTTTATCTGGTTTACCCAGTGGTCTCTGATTTCCACTTCTGCCTGTTAAAGATTTGAGAAAAGAAACAAGTTCATCAATTTCTTTATCATTCAATTCTATAGGCTGTATGTCAATGCTTGATAGAATTCTGTCTTGTTCTCTTTTGTCTGAAAAGGTTACAAAATCAATTTCTTCTAACCAAGTTGCCTTAGGTAAATTTGCATATTCAGGTTTCCAATTCTTATTCATTTTAATTGGATTTAAATGATGCTTAATTATTGATTTTAAAGTTGGATAAGCACCATTATGACCGTAGGGAGCTGTTAAAAAAACGTTTCTCAATGCTGGCGTTTTAAATTTATACATGTCGTTTATATTATCCGTTTCGACCATTCGGCCGACGTCACGTGCATAAGGATCAAAAGGGCGTGTCCTTCCAGGACCAAACTGGGGAATTCCTATTGAATGAAATTTTTGATCTGACAACAAAGATCCTGAATGACAAGAACTACAGTTTGCTTTTCCATAAAATAAATTCATCCCATTTATTTGCTTTAAAGTTAAAGCATGTTTATCTCCATTCAAATATTCATCAAAGGGAGAGTCAAAAGATGTCCATTCATGAATTTCAAATGCAGCAATTGAATTAACAATATGTGTAATGTTTATATCTAAAGGACCGTTAACATCATCAAAAGCATTTTTAAATAACTCAACATACTCTGGAATTCCTCTAATCCTGTGTGTAATTACAGGCCATACCCTATCAATTCTCATACTATCTTTTCCAACTTTAGAGACTAAACCTATAATTTCATTTTCACCTGGGTTTCCTGCCATCTCAAACTGTCTAGTCATTGGAAACAAAGCTTGAACTGCAACTATATTATCAAGTCCTTTTGGAAGTAGTTCTTGCGCTGGGGTATTAAAACCATTACCAAATGTATCAGATTTAGTCACTCTACCGTCATGAAGCAATGTTGTAATATCTTTAAATCCTAAATTCCATAAAGCTAAAGCATTTCTTGGAATTCGTTTTTTTATTTTATCATCACCCGTACCTGCAGTTCTCTCTAAACCTATACCTTGACCTCCTTCACCAATACCTAACGAAAGTCCATCTGAACCACCTAGATCATGACTATGGCAGGTTGCGCAAGCAATGTTTCGATTTGCAGATAAAATTTTGTCATGAAATAAAAGTCTTCCAATTTTAACTTTTTCTATATCAACTTGATGAAAATCTTCGCTCTTTAGTGGTTTTGGTAAATCAGTTGCGTAAGTTTTATTTACTGAAATTAAAAATGGAATTATAAATAATATTATTTTTAAATGATTAAATATCTTTCTATACTTTTGTTTCTTCCATCCATACTTTTTGCAGAAATAGAAAATGCTCGAGATTTGATGGAAGATGGAAGATTTAAAGAAGCTATGGAAGAACTTATGCCAGCTGCTAGATCTGGTAATGCTGATGCTGAGGAGCTTATTGGAATTATGTACGCTATGGGTCTTGGTGTTGAAAGAGATGATGTTAGAGCTTTTGAATGGTATCTCAGATCTTCTATGAAAGGTCATCCTGGTGCTCAATCTGGTGTTGGATGGTATTACGAAATTGGTAGAGGACTCCCTGCTCCCGATCTTGTTAGAGCTTATATGTGGTATGGTTTGTCTGCTATTGGTGGAGATCCTGATGCTGCAATTTCTCAGGAAGAAGTTATTAAAAAAATGACTCCTGAACAAATTGAAAAAGCTCATATTCTCATAAAAGATTATAAATCTTGGATATATCCTTTTAGATAATGAGGCGAACTAAAATCCGCCCCATTATATTAATTTAAAATTACAAATCTTTTTTGTATGCGCTCGATGCTTTTTTCTCTGCTTTGGCTACTGCTTTAGTTAAAGCGTTGAAAATTTCTTTTCCGCCTTTAACATTAGCTTTAAACCAATCATACACTGGGCTAGCTTCTTTTTTAAAACTAGCTTTTTGATCAGGTGTAGGAACATATAAATCTCCTCCACCGGCTACAAAATCCTCATAAGCTTTGATTGATTTTCTCTTAGGCGAAGCAAAAGTTGCTTGCTGCAAAGCATAGAAACCATCCGTCACTACTTTTTTAAGATCTGATGACATTGATTCGTATTTTGCATTATTCATCCACCATAATGCTCCCATGTATGCGTGACCGTCTAAAGTAACATATTTTAGGCCTGCATCAGGAAACTTCATATTCATAATGTCAGTAATTCCATTTTTAGAACCCTCAACTACACCAGTTTGAAATGATGTAAATAATTCTGGCCATGGAATAGGAGTTGGAGATGCACCTAACGCTCTTACAAGCTCCTGAGGCAAATCAGCTACAACCGTTCTGATTTTTAAACCTTTCATGTCAGATGGATTTGCAATTCTTCTTTTAGTATTTGCAAAATTTCTCCATCCTCCAGTATTTCCAATTGTCATCAATCTAATTGAATCATTAGAATCTTTTAAAGCCATTTTTCTCATTGTTCTTACAAAATCACCTTGCATTACATCTTCAGCAATTCTGTCATCAGCCATTAGATAAGGTAAATCTAAAACTTGAACATATGGAAATACACCTGCAGCACCTCCAGAAGTAGAAATGTAAATATCTATACTTCCATCAGATACACCCTGTAAACACTCAGC
Source organism: uncultured Pelagibacteraceae bacterium (assembly GCA_902542855.1). Classification (GTDB taxonomy): domain Bacteria; phylum Pseudomonadota; class Alphaproteobacteria; order Pelagibacterales; family Pelagibacteraceae; genus Pelagibacter. Next base: position 27,964 of record CACBWE010000006.1, read on the forward strand.
ACCCTTTGAACATAGCTGAGTACCTACAAATAACTCTACAGCTATTTTTCCATTTGAAGCTGCTTCAACGTAGTTTTTAAATACTACAGCACCATCATAGTCTTCATCTTGATCATTAGAGTTCATTGTCATTCTTAAGTTATAATCTGCAGCCGAAACTGACGCAGTAAAACTGATCAAGAATAATAATGAAAAAAATGATTTTATTAATTTACTCATAATTATTTCCCCTCTCATTAAATATTTATGTACAAAAATTATACTTAAATTGAATTCGAGAGTCTATCGACTAGTAAAAAAAATTGATAAATTTATTTTGCGAATCCAGTAAGCAGAGGAATCGTCATAGAAATTGATGGAAAATATGTTATTAAAAATATAACTATAGCTTCTACTGCTAAGAATGGCAATATAGCTTTTGCAATTGTTTCTACTCTTTCCCCAGAAACAGAAGATGCAACAAATAACACAAGACCCATAGGTGGGGTTGCTAAACCAACAGTTAAATTTACAGACATAATAATTGCAAAATGTACAGGATGAACTCCAAGCTCAACAAAAACTGGTCCAAGAATTGGCCCCAGAATAATTATAGCTGGACCTGCATCTAAAAACATTCCAACAACAAATAATAAAATATTTATAAGAAATAATAATACATAAGGGTTATCAGTTAATCCTAAAACAAAAGCTGCAAGATGCTCAGGTGCATGTGATAAACTTACAACGGTTTTAAAAGCCATTGCAGCGCCTACTAAAAGAAGAACTACTGACGATACCATTGCTGCTTTTGTCATAACTTTAGGAATATCTTTCCATTTTAATGATTTCAAAACAAATAGACCGATAAACATTGCATAAGCAGCTGCAACAGCTGATGCTTCTGTTGGAGTAAAAATTCCACCAAGTATACCTCCTAAAATTATCACTGGTGTCATTAAAGGAAAAAAAGCTTTAAGAGATGCCTTGCCTCTTTGGCTCCAAGTTTTTTTTTCGGTTACTGCTGGAAAATTATATCTCTTAGCCATAAATTTTATTGTGACCATCAAACTAACTCCTACTAAAACACCAGGTACAATTCCTGCTAAAAATAATGCTGCAACACTCTCACCCATTACATACGCATAAATAATCATTATCCCTGAGGGTGGAATTATGGGTCCAATAACAGAGCTAGCTGCAGTAATGGCTGCTGCAAATTTTTTTGTATATCCCTGTTTTTCCATTGCAGGAATAAGCATTGATCCAATTGCCGAAGTGTCAGCTACAGCTGAACCTGATAAACCAGCAAACAACATTGAAGTCAGCACATTGACATGAGCTAATCCACCTTTTAAATGACCCATCATTGCCTGACTAAACTCAACAAGACGATGGGTTATTCCTCCTCTGTTCATTAATTCCCCTGCTAACATAAAAAATGGAATTGCCATCAAAGGGAAGCTATCTATTCCATTATAAATATTTCTATAAAGCATAGCTCCATCTCTAGCTTGATCATTTAACCAAAGTAAAATTCCTGGTGCTGCTAACAAACCAAAAAATACTGGTAAACCAATTAACAAAAATATTAAAAAAAGAGGGAGAAACCAAACTAACATTATTGTGTCTCCAGCTTTTGTTTATCGTTGTCTTCGGGTAAGTCTAACTTTGTAAAATTAGTAAGAATATTTCTTAAAATTAATTCTATGTTCACAGATATTAAAAAAATAATCCCTACTGGTAAGGACATATACATCCAAGCTAATTTAATTGGTTCTGCTTTTCCTCCAATCAAATGAAAAGGAATCTTTATCGAAGAGGAATTAAATATCCATCCAGCGTTAATATGTTTAAAACCTAACTCTAGACCTATAACTAATACAAAAAGAGATACTATTAGTAAAAATAAAGCTAATAATGTAGAGATCAGTTTTGGCAAAAATCTTTCCAATAAATCAATAGAAACAAATCCACCCCATCTATATGCAGAGGGTGCAATCAATCCTGTCATCCATAACATCAAAAATCTTGCGACCTCATCAGGCCATGGCAACGCATTATTTAATACATATCTAAAAAATACTTGTATTAAGATAACAATCACCATCAAAAGTATTGCTATCCATGCAAACTGTCTGCCAATTCTTAAAAAAAAAGTATTTATTTTCTCGAGGATATTAAAAAAAGACAGGAGAATATTAATTGTCAAATTCACAGCTAAATTTATTTTAATTATTTAATAAATACAACTTTAATCAAAAAAGTAATTTACTTTATAGAATAATTCTCGTATTAAAAACGCTCTCTAAAAAAGTGACATATAATTATGGGTAGTAAAAAAAAGATATTAATTATTCAAAAAGTCCATGAAAAAGGTATGGAATTAATTAATAACCATCCTAATTATGATGTAGAAGTAACTGACGATACCTCTATAGAAAATTTAAAATCAAAATTAAAAGATTGTGATGGCGCTTCAATAAGAATAGCAAAACTTCCAGGTGAAACATTTGAAGGAGCAAAAAATTTAAAAATCATTTCAAGACATGGTGTTGGTTATGACAATATTGATTTAAAAAAAGCAAAGGAAAAAGATATAAAAATAGCAATAACAGCTAACGCTAATGCTGTTACAGTTGCAGAACATGTAATGTTTGTTTTGTTAAATATTGCAAAAAGAAAAGACTTATTTGATAAAACAGTAAGAGACGGAAATTTTAAAGACAGAAATAAATTACCAAAAACTATAGAAGTATGGAAAAAAAATTTTTTGATAATGGGTTTTGGAAGAATAGGAAAGGCACTAATAAAAAGATGTTTGGGCTTTGAAATGAATGTCTTTGTTTATGATCCATTTGTAGACAAGGATAAAATTGAAGAGTTGGGTGGAATAAAAGTAGAAGATCTAGCTGAAGCAGTAAAAACAATGGATGTTATTTCGCTACATATGCCTTTGACGGATAAAACCGAAAATTTAATTAATTATAACTTATTAAAAACAATGAAAAAAACCTGTATTATTATTAATGCAGCAAGAGGTGGCATTATCCACGAAGAAGATCTTGATAAGGCGCTCAATGAAAATTTAATTTTTGGTGCCGGTATTGATGTATTTAAAAAAGAACCTCCTGATGACAATAATCCACTTCTTAAAAATGAAAAAGTTTACTTAAGTCCACATACTGCAGCCTTTACCGATGAATGCATGACAAGAATGGGTAAAGAGACAATTCAAAATATTATCGATTTTTTTGATGAAAAATTAGAAAGATCTAAGATCGTAAAATTATAATATAGAAATATTTTTAAAAAATTTAATTTTAAATCGATTTGAATTGCTCCTAAGATTGTTGAACTAACTATTATTTATAGATGATCAGTTATTATAGATATCAATGTTACTATTATTTAAAGTTTCAGTTAAATACTTATATCCTATTTTTGCATATTCAAATGGGTTTGCTTTGGCTGGATCTTGTTCTGCTTCTACAACTAACCATCCTGAATAATTTTTTTCTTTCAATACGTCAAACAATGGCTTGTAATCAATGCATCCATCACCTGGGACTGTAAATGCACCTTCTAAAAATGCACCTCTAAAACTTAAGTCTTCTTTTAAAGATTTTTCTAAGACACTTTTTCTAATATCCTTACAATGCATATGAATTAATCTTTCGCTAAAATCATTTAATATTTTTAAAGAATCTCCCTGAGCAAATAACATGTGACCAGTGTCTAATGTAAGTTTTACACTATCATGCGTGTTTTCAAGTAATCTTATTGTATCCTCTTCAGTCTCTATTATCGTACCCATATGATGATGATAAGCAAGTGGCATACCTTCATCTTCGAGATATTTTCCCATTTCTGAAATTTTTTTATAATATTTCTTAGACTCATCAAGATCCATTTGAGGTCTTGTAGATAATTTTCGATCTGGGTCTCCTTGAATTGAACCAGAAACTTCGGCAAAAACGATACAGGGGGCATTACAATCTTTGAAAAGTTTAAGTTGATCTTGAATAACTTTTTTTTCTTCATTCACATTATTTGTTCTTAAATTAGCGCCATACCAACCTGAACAAAGATTTAAATTAAATTCATTAAGTTTAGGAATTAATTCCTTTGATTTTTTTGGGAATTTACCACCAGACTCAATTCCAATAAATCCTGCCTGACTAGCTTCAGACAAACACTGCTCTAGAGATGTGTCTCCACCCAATTCAGGCATATCATCATTACTCCATGCAATTGGTGCTATTCCTAATTTTACTGACATACAAAATTTAAAACACTTTTAAATGATGATATCTTTTGCATCAAGAAAATTATATTTTCAATTGATGCTTAATTAATAATAAAAAAATGTTTCTTGATTTTATTTTTTAATTCTGTTCTATTTTATTATGATTAACTTTTCTTTGATGGGTGCTGGACGAATTGGAAAAATGCATGCTAAATTTATAGCAACACATCCAAAAGCAAAATTAAAATACATATATGACATTAATTCTGAGTTTGCTAAAGAAGTAGCAAAGTCAACAAATTGCTCAATAGTATCTTCACCAGAGGAGGCAATTAATGCAGATGATATTGATGCAGTTCTTATAGCGTCTGCTACTCCAACCCATACTCAATTTATTACAATGGCAGCAAAAGCAGGAAAAGCAATTTTTTGTGAAAAGCCAATTGATTTAGATATCAATAAAGTGAATGAGTGCATGAAAAATATTAAAGGATCAAACGTTCCTATTCAAATTGGCTTTAATAGAAGGTTTGATGCCAGTCATTCAAAGGCACAACAAGCAAGGGTAAAAAAAGAAATTGGTGAATTGGAAATGGTTGTTATTACGAGTAGAGATCCTGAGCCTCCTGGAATTGATTATTTAAAAGCTGCTGGAGGATTTTTTAGAGATACTACGATTCATGATTTTGATTTAACTAGATTTATATTAGGAAATGATCCTGTAGTTCAAGTATCAGCATTTGGGGGTGCATTATTTGATAAAAATTCACAACAAGTAAAAGATCTGGATACCGCTATGTTTATTTTAAAATCAAAAAATGGTGTTTTAATTCATATTAACAACTCACGACGAGCAGTTTACGGATATGATCAAAGAGTTGAAGTATTTGGTAGTAAAGGAATGGTAATTTCTAATAATCAAACTCCTACTTCTTTGGAAAGATACACGGGTACATCAACAAATGAAAAAGAACCTATACATTTCTTTTTTATTGAGAGATATGAGCAAGCTTACAGAGATCAATTTAATGAGTTTGTAAAATGCATTGAAAATAAAACAAAACCATTAGTAGGATTTGAGGATGGAAGAAACGCTTTAATAATAGCTAATGCAGCATATGAATCCTTTGAAAGTGGTAAAGTAATAGATATAAAATTTTAACATGTCTAATAAATATATATCTGAACAATCTAACCAATTTAAAAATAAGATAATAATTGTAACAGGAAGCACCCAAGGAAGTGGAGCTGAGACTGCAAAATTACTAGCAAATAGAGGCGCTAAGGGAATAACTATTTGTGGAAGAAATAATGAAAAAGGAAACAAGGTAAAATCTGAAATAGAAAGCATGGGTGCAGAATGCTTATACGTTCAAGCAGATTTAGAAAAACTTGAAGACTGTAAAAAAATAGTTTCTGAAACTGATAAAAAATTTAATACGGTAGATTCTTTTATAAATGTTGCCGCTTTTACTGAGAGAGGAACTATCTTAAGCACAACAGAGGAAAATTATGATAAAAATTTTAATGTAAATGTAAAAGCTCCTCTTTTTATGATGCAAGACGTTATAAAAATAATGATTAGAGATAAAAAAAAAGGAACTATAGCTCATATTTTATCAATGGCTGGATATAGTGGTATGCCTTTCTTAACTGCTTACAGCTCCTCTAAAGCAGCATTAGCAGTAATGATTAAAAATGTTGCAAATTCAGTTTCTGGTCATCAAATAAGAGTGAATGGTGTAAATCTAGGATGGACAGATACACCAGCAGAAACCGTAATTCAGAAAAAATTTCACAACGCAGATGATAATTGGTTAAAAAAAGCTGAGTCAAAAGTTCCTTTTAAAAGATTAAACAAACCTTTAGATGTTGCTAAGATTTTGGCTTTCTTGTGCTCAGATGAGTCAGGAATTATGACTGGTAGCATTGTTGATTTTGATCAAACAGTTGCTGGATGGCATTCTTATTCAGCATATGACACAAAGGTATTAGACGATAGTATTTTAGGTGAGTGAAACTAGAAAAATTAACTTATGAAAAAAAATAAAATCAAAGATACTGGTTTGGAAGTTACAGAATTAAGTTTTGGAACATCCTCTCTGGGAAGTATGCCAGATACTTATGGTTATGAAGTACCAGAGCAAAGAGCTCAGGAAACGTTAAAAAGATTTTTTCAAGGTCCAGTAAATATGCTTGATACTTCAAGAAATTATGCAATGGGAGAAAGTGAAAAAAGGATTGGAATTGCAATAAAGGAAAATGGAGGTTGGCCAGAAAATTTTATCTTATCAACAAAAATTGATAGAAACATGGAAACGCTAGTTCTTGATAAAAAAAGAACAAGAGAATCTATTGAAGAAAGTTTAAAAACTTTAAATGTAGATTCTGTTGATATTTTATTTCTTCATGATCCAGAATACGTAAAAGATGTAAATGATGTCACTAAAAAAGATGGTGCATTGGATGAGTTATTTAAAATAAAAGAAGAGGGCTTGGCTAAAGCAGTTGGTTTAGCTATGGGAAAAATAAATGTAATGTTTCCTATTTTAAAAAATTGGGACTTTGATGTGATAATTAATCATAACAGATATACTTTATTAAATAGAGAAGCGGATGAGATGTATAGCTATGCTCACAGTAAAAATATATCTATTTTTAATGCTGCTCCTTATGCTGGTGGTGTTTTAGCAAAAGGTCCAAGTAACTTTAAAAAAATAACTTATCAAGATGTTACAGAAGAAAAACTTGCACCTGCTAAAGAAATAGAAAAAGTTTGTAAAAAATATAATGTTGAAATGGGCGCAGCTGCTTTACAGTTTTCAATGAAAGATAAGAGAATCACCTCTACTATATGCGGTGTTACTAGTGTTCAGAGTATTGAAAAAAACCTGTCATGGGCTCAAACAAGAATCCCAGATAAATTTTGGAACGAACTTTTAAAATTACCTTTCTCAACAAAAGATCCAGAATCTGAAAGAATATTTACACCTGGTTAAATTTTAAAAGATTTATGAATAAGATAATTGTATATTTATTTTGTTAATTTAATAATCAACGATTACTGGGGATAATTTTTAATTGTAATCAATTTTAAAAATACATAATCTATAAAGCATAAATTAAAAAAGGAGCATAAATGAAAAAGGTTATTATCTCATTAATAATGATGTTTGGAATAATCTCTTCAACTTCATTCGCTGGTACTTTAGTGATAAACACAGATACATCTGATGCAGCACCTAAAGAAGCTTTTGAATATATTATTAAAAAATTTGAAGAAGAAAACCCAGACGTCACAGTAAAATGGAATGTTTTTGACCATGAAGGTTACAAACAATCCATAAGAAATTTTTTAAACACTGATCCACCTGATGTTGCAAACTGGTATGCTGGAAATAGAATGCTACCATTTGTAAGAGCAGGTTTGTTTGAAGATGTCTCTGATATTTGGAAAGACTCAGGTTGGGTAGACGGAAACCTCTCTGAAAATATGGAGCATGCTAAAAAATCAATGACTATTGGTGGTAAGCAATGGGGCATTCCTTACACTTATTATCAGTGGGGGGTGTATTACAGGAAAGATTTATTTACAGCTAATGGAATATCTGTACCAACTACATGGGATGATTTTGTAGCTGCATGCGCTACGTTAAAAGCTGCAGGTATTACACCTATTACAATTGGATCAAAGTATCTTTGGACAACAGCCGGTGTTTTTGATTATTTAAATCTTAGAACAAATGGCTATGAGTTTCATATGGATTTAACACTAGGTAAGGTTCCTTACACAGACCCAAAAGTGCAAGCGGTATTTGATAAATGGGATGAGCTTGTGAAGCCTGGTTACTTCTTAGAAAATCATGCGGCACTTAGTTGGCAAGAAGCTTTAACTCCTATGGTGAACGGTGAAGCAGCAATGTATGTAATGGGTAACTTTGCTGTTGCTCCTTTAAAAGAGGCTGGCTTAAGAGACTCTAATTTGGGTTTCTTCCAGTTCCCTGAAATCACACCAGGTATCCCAATGGCTGAAGAAGCACCTACGGATACTGTGCATATACCTTCTAAAGCTAAAAATAAAACTGATGCTAAGCGTTTCTTAATATTTATGTCTAGAGCAGATGTGCAAGAAGAGATCAATAAAATATTAGGTCAGCTTCCTATTAACAAAAACTCAAGTGTTAAAAAAGGAGACCCTTTCTTAGCGGCAGGATTAAATATGCTAAATAATGCTTATGCAATGGCTCAATTTTACGATAGAGACGCTCCAGCTCAAATGGCATCAGAGGGTATGAAAGGCTTTCAAGAATATATGTCTAATCCTGACAGAAGACAAAAAATCTTAGAAAGATTAGAAAAAGTACGTCAAAGAGTTTATAAATAAACTTTTAATTTAACTGTGGGGCTTAATAGCCCCTCAGTTAAAAATTAGATTTCATCAATTTGTAAAATAAAATTATATGGAACTAAATAATTCAAAACCAAAAAGAATTACTTGGTGGCAAAAAAATCAAATTAAAATTAGCCCATGGATTTTTCTAGCTCCAGGATTAATATTTTTTTTTATTTACGTAATAGCCCCAATATTTGTGTCTATTGGTATTTCTTTTTATCAATGGGATGGATTATCTCCATCTATATATGTTGGTCTTCAAAATTACATTGAACTTTTAGATGATGAATATTTTTACATTTCACTTTGGAATAATCTTAAATGGTTAATATTTTTTATGTTGGCAGTTCCTATTGGCTTAGGACTAGCAATATTTTTAAACCAAATTGTTTTTGGAATTAGATTAATAAAATCTCTATTTTTTTTTCCATTTGTAATTTCTCAAGTAGTAATTGGTCTTATTTTTACTTGGTTTTACCAACCAAATTATGGGGTTATTGCACCCTTTCTAGATTTAATTGGATTAGAAGGATTTTCAATTCTTGCAAATGAAAACAGTGCTACTTATGGGATAATATTTGCAGGTCTATATCCACAAATTGCTTATTGTTTAATTTTATATTTAACAGGACTTAACAATATTAACCCTGAACAAATTGAGGCTGGAAGAATGGATGGCGCCAAAGGATTTCATTTATTTTGGAATATAGTACTTCCACAACTAAGACACGCTACCTTTTTAGCAATTGTAGTAACTGTGATTGGTGCGCTTAGAAGTTTTGATATGGTGGCAATAATGACTCAAGGTGGACCTTATGGTTATTCAAATGTCTTAGCGTATTACATGTTTGAGCAAGCTTTAAGTGAATACGGTTACAGAATGGGATACGGTTCAGCGATAGCAACTGTTTTATTCACAATAATGATGTTTTATATTTTGTTTTTTATATACAGAATGTATCGAAACGAGAGGGAGGATAATAATTAAATGTTCCCTACTCCAATTCATCAAAGACCAATCGTAAATCAATATATTTATAAAGTATTTTTGCCTATTTCATTAATTATCTGGTTGATACCAATATTTGGTATTTTAATGACATCAATAAGAGGTTTAGGAGACATTACTGCTGGAAATATGTGGGGAACACCAAGTGAATTTTTACTTTTTTCTAATTTACATGATGTTTTCACTAATACTCCAATGGTTAAATACACTTTAAATAGCTTTAAAGTAACCATACCAACAATGTTAGGAGCAGTTGCTTTGAGCTGTATGACTGGCTTTGCTCTTGCGCGATATAAGTTTAAGACAAATTTAATAATATTTTTTATTTTTATAGCTGGAAACTTTGTTCCATTTCAAATTTTAATGATACCGGTCAGAGATCTGACTTTTAAAATTGGTCTTTACAATACTATTACAGGATTAGTATTGTTTCATGTAGCTTTTCAAACCGGGTTTTGTACACTTTTTATGAGGAATTTTATTAAAGCCCTACCTCAAGAGCTTATTGAGGCTGCGAGAATGGATGGGGCATCAGAATTTAAAATATTTTGGAAAATAATATTACCTTTAACTAGACCAGCTATAGCAGCACTGTGTGTATTAATTTTTACATTTATATGGAACGATTATTTTTGGGCAACTGTATTAATACAAGGTGATCATGCAATGCCAATTACTGCTGGATTAAAATCATTAAATGGTCAATGGATTACAGCTTATCACTTATTATCAACTGGATCTATTGTTGCTGCGATACCTCCTGTTATTATGTTTTTTTTAATGCAAAAACATTTTATTGCTGGATTAACTCTTGGAGCAACTAAAGGATAGTATGATTAAAGTTACTTTTATTGGAGCAGGAAGTACTGTATTTATGAAAAATATACTTACAGATATTTTGCTTGAAAAAAATTTCAGCAACTGTGAAATAGTTTTACAAGATATTGATATAAGAAGATTAAAAACTTCAAATTTAGTAGCAGAAAAAGTTGCAAAATCAATAGGTGCTAATCCGAAGATTATAACTGAAAAAAATCAAAAAAAAGCACTTAGAGGAGCTGACTTTGTAATTTTGATGTTTCAAATAGGTGGTTATGAGCCCTCTACAGTTATTGATTTTGAAATTCCAGCAAAGTATGGATTAAAACAAACTATTGGTGACACTTTAGGTATAGGTGGAATCATGAGAGGGTTAAGAACTGTCCCTGCTTTATTGTCTGTTGTAAAAGATATGAATGAAGTTTGTCCAAGCGGAATAATGTTACAGTACGTTAATCCTATGGCAATAAATTGTTTGGCATTATCTAAATTTGCACCTGAACTTAAATATGTTGGACTTTGTCATTCTGTACAAGGAACTGCTGAAGATTTAGCAAAAGATATTGGCGAAGACATAAAAAATATTAGTTATGAATGTTCGGGTATTAATCATATGTCTTTTTTTACTAAATTTGAAAAGATTAACTCTGATGGAACAAAAGAAAATCTTTATCCTAAAATTTTTAAAGCTGGAAAAGAAAAAACATTTGGAACTAATTGGGATGGATGCACAAATGAAGTTAGATATAAAGTTTTAGAAAAACTTGGATATTTTGTTACTGAATCATCTGAACACTTTGCAGAATATACACCGTGGTTTATTAAAAATAACAGAGAGGACTTATTAAGTGAATTCAACATTCCAATTAATGAATATATTCGAAGATGTAAAAAACAAATTAAAGAATGGGATCAACAAGAACAAAGTTTATTAAATGGGGAAAAATTTGTTTGTAAAAAATCTTTAGAATATGCGTCACGAATAATTGTATCAATTGTAGACGGCAAAGAAGATACAATTAATGGAAATGTTTTAAATAATAAATTAATCTCTAATTTACCAGAAGATTGTTGTGTTGAAGTACCATGCAAAATAAATAATAAAGGTATTAATCCACAAAAAGTTGATAATTTACCTATGCATTTAGCAAATTTAATGAAAACTAATATAAATGTTCAACAGTTGACTGTTGAAGCCTTAAAGACAAAAAAAAAGGAGACTGTTTATCATGCAGCTATGTTGGATCCACTTACTTCTTCTTTATTAAGTTTAGATCAAATTAGTTCTATGGTAGATGAATTATTAATAGCTCACAAAAATTGGATACCAGTATTTAATTAATATGAAAAATAAATTTCCTAATGGTTTTTTTTGGGGAACGGCTACAGCAAGTTACCAAATAGAAGGTGCTACAGGTAAAGGCGGAAAAAGCAAAAGTATTTGGGATACTTTTACACATACACCTGGAAAAGTTAAAAATAATGAAAACGGAGATACTGCTGTTGATCATTATCATAGATATGAAGAAGATATTGAGCTGATGGCTAATATAAATTTAAATTCATATAGATTTTCTTTAGCATGGACACGAATTATTCCAGAGGGGGCGGGTAAAATAAATCCAAAAGGAGTAGATTTTTATTCAAGGTTGATAGACAAGTGTTTGGAAAAAAATATTGAGCCTTTCATAACTTTATATCATTGGGATCTTCCTCAATCCCTACAAGATAAAGGGGGTTGGGCAAATAGAGACATGGCAAAAATATTTTCAGATTATTCAGAGGCTATTGTTAAAAATTTTGGAGACAGATGTAATCATTTTATCACATTTAATGAACCACAAGTTTTTACTATTCATGGATATGTAGATGGTTACATGGCTCCAGGATACAAAGATTTAGAAAAATACTTTGCATCAATACATAATGTTAATCTTGCACATGGTACAGCTTTTCAAGCAATGAAATCTTTAAATAATAATATAAAAATTGGCTGTACTTTAAATATGGCGCCATGTATTCCTGCTACAAAATCAAGTGGAGATCTTCATGCAACTAAATTATTCGATACTCATTGGAATAGATCATTTGCCGACCCTATGTATCTTGGAAGATATCCTGAATTACTAATTAATGATGTCTCAAAACATATTCAACAAGATGATATGAAAACTATTTTTCAAAAAAATGATTTTATTGGATTAAATCATTATCAACATATTAGAATTAAAGCTGATAATAAACATTTACTTAAAGCAAGAGGAGCATTCAATGATGAATTACCTTTTGGTCTTGATGGTAAAGATACAAAGTTAACTCTTATGGGATGGGAAATTGTTCCAGATGCTTATTATGATCAAATTATGGATTTAAAAAATAATTATGGAAATCCAGATATTTATCTAACTGAAAACGGTGCAGCATATCCAGATTTAATTGAAAAAAATGGAGAAATAAAAGACAACGATCGTATTGATTACTTTAAGAAGTATTTAAGTGCTGTAAAAAAATCAATTGATAATGGAGCTAAAGTTAAAAGCTACTTTGCATGGACATTTATGGATAATTTTGAATGGGCGTTAGGTTTTGAAAAGAGATTTGGAATAGTGCATGTTGATTTTAAAACTTTAAAAAGAACCCCCAAAAAATCATATTATTTTTTCAAAAAGCTTGTAGAACAAAATTCAATTCCTTTAGATTTTTAAATTAAATCTAAATTAAAACTTATTAAAAAAGATAAATTATTTAAAAGCTAAATTGTTTTCATCAAATAAATGACATTTATTTAGATCAAAACTTAAGCTTAAATTATCTCCAATATTAGCTGAATTCGCACCTTCTGTTTGAACAACTAATGGTTCTCCATCTTTCTCTAAATATAGAAATGTAGATGAACCTAATTCTTCAATTACGAATACCTTGCTATCCCAACATTTTTCACCGGTATTGATTGATATATGTTCAGGTCTGATACCAATCTTTACACTATCGCCAGGTGAAACTTTATCTGAAGTTTTTGGAACAATAATTTTTCCTTGTCCTGAAATTTCAACTTCGGTTTCAGAGCTATTAGAGCTTATAACTTTAGAATTGATAAAATTCATCTTGGGTGAACCAATAAAACCACCAACAAATAAATTTTCTGGTTCATTATATAATTTTAAAGGTGTTCCTTTTTGAGATACAATTCCATTATCTAATACAACAATATCATCTGCAAGTGTCATTGCTTCAGTTTGATCATGAGTAACATAAATCATTGTCGCATTTAATTGATCATGTAATTTTGCGAGCTCTACTCTCATCTGAACTCTTAAGGCTGCATCTAAATTAGATAAAGGTTCATCAAATAAAAATACTTTTGGCTTTCTTGTGATTGCTCTACCAATCGCAACTCTCTGTCTTTGTCCTCCCGACAGTTGTTTCGGTTTTCTCTCCAGGTATTGCTCGATCTGAAGAATTTTAGCAGCTTCCATAACTCTATCAGTAATTTCCTCTTTAGGTTTTTTTTCAATCTTTAAACCAAATGCCATATTATCAAACACTGTCATGTGTGGATACAAAGCATATGATTGAAAGACCATTGCTATATTTCTTTCTGTTGGTGGAAGATCATTAACAACTTGTCCATCAATTGAAATTGTTCCTGAGTTAATCTCCTCTAGACCAGCAATCATTCTTAGCATTGTTGATTTACCACAGCCACTTGGTCCAACAAATACAGTGAAAGACTCACTTTTAATTTCTAGAGACACATCTTTGATTACATGTGTGGATCCAAAGAATTTATTAATATTATAAATATTTATTTCTGCCATTTTAAGTTAATATTGTTTTTTAGTATTTATTCATAATTTTTAATTTAATTCAATCATGATTAATTTTATTAATTATGATATCCTTATCTTGAATGAAAATATTAAGAGATAAATTTGGTAGGACCTTTCCATATGTAAGGCTATCAATTACTGATGTATGTAACTTTAAATGTGGATATTGTTTACCTAATGGTTATCAAATTGATAAAAGTGACAATAGAAAATTTCTTCACTTAGAAGAAATAAAACGTCTTGCAAAAGTTTTTTCAAAATTAGGTGTAAGCAAAATTAGACTTACTGGTGGAGAACCAACAGTAAGAAAAGATTTTTTTGATATAATTAAGATTTTAAAAAATGAAGCTGGAATAAAAAAAGTTGTAATTACAACAAACGGTTATCATTTAGATCAAAAAGCAAAGATGTTGGTTGATTGTGGTTTAAATGGTATTAATATTAGCATTGATAGTCTGGATAGAAATACATTTAAAAATGTTACAGGTCACGATCGACTACCAGAGATTTTAGATGGAATTAAAAAACTTCAAGATTTATATTTTGAAAATATTAAAATTAATGCGGTACTTTTGAATGGAATAAATTCATCTGACAAAGATTTTGAAAATTGGGCAGAATTTATAAAAGAGAACAAAGTTAGTTTAAGATATATAGAATTAATGCAAACAGGAGACAACTTAGGATATTTTAAAAAATACCACGTATCCTCCAAAATATTTAAAGAATACCTAAATAAAAACAATTGGATTTATCAAACCTTAGGTAAAGATGCTGGGCCGTCACTAAATTATATCAATCCAGAATATAAAGGGAAATTTGGAATCATAGCACCCTACTCTAAAGATTTTTGTAAAAGCTGTAATAGATTAAGAATTACATCAAGAGGAGATCTTAGATTATGCCTATTTGGAAATACTGGAATAAATGTAAGACATTTATTACAAAAAGATGAACAAATTGAAGAATTACAAGATCTTATAATGGGTCAAATGAAATTTAAAAAAGAATCTCACCATTTGGAACTTGGCGAAACTGGTTTAACTAAAAATTTATCTAACACGGGTGGCTAATGTCAAAATTAAAAATTATAAATCAAGAAGAACTTAAAGATTGGGCGAAAGAAATATTTCAAAAAAACTCTTTCAATATGGTTGATGTTTCTTCAAAAAAAAAAACTTTTAGAAGAGCACTTGCGTCAGGTAAGATATATGTTGGAAAAGAGGTTTTTGATCTAATTAAAAATAAGAAGATGCCTAAAGGAGATCCTATTGCTTTAGCTGAGGTATCAGCTGTGTTGGGAGTAAAAAAAACAAGTGAACTTATTCCTCTTTGTCACCCACTCCCAATTGACCATACGGCCATTAAAATAATTATGAATGAATTAGACAGTTCATTAGAAGTGTTTTGCGTAGTTTCTGCAGTAGCAAAAACCGGTGTTGAAATGGAAGCTATAATGGGTGTTAACTCTGCCTTAATCACAATTTATGATTTAAGCAAAATAGTAAATCCACATCTTAAAATTGATAACGTAAAATTATTAATTAAAGAAGGTGGAAAAAGTGGATTATGGAAAAACCCTGATGGTCTCCCAGTTTTTCTAAAAAATATTTTTTAATGAAAATATCAGTTGAACTATTTGGCGCAGCTAGAGAATTTAGTACTAAATCCCATTTAGACTTTGAATTAATTGAAAATTCCTCAATAAAAGATCTTAGAAACCAAATGATAGAGTTTGTTGATATGAAATTTAAAGGAAATGAAACTTTTAAAAAAATTATTAAATCATCAGCTTTTTGTTCGTCTGATGATAAAATTGTCTCAGACAATTATAAAATAGTTAAAAAACAAAACTTTAGCATTATACCTC
>CACBWE010000007.1 GCA_902542855.1 uncultured Pelagibacteraceae bacterium
AAATAACATTGAAAAATGTCAATATTAACTCATCAAGAACTGGAATAATAACTATTCTTAAGAAAATGGGAGTTAAAATTAATTATAAAAATAAAAGAATATATAAAGGAGAAAAAATTGCTGATATTAATGTAAAATCTGTAAAATCTATAAAATCAATTAATTGTCCTACAAAATTAAATAGTAAAGCAATTGATGAATTTTTAGTTATTTTTTTAGCTGCTGCAAAAGCAAAAGGGATATCATATTTTAAAAACTTAGCTGAGTTAAATCAGAAAGAAAGTCCAAGATTAAAATGGGGAAAATACATTTTAAATAAAATTGGAATAAAAACAATTGTTACTAATAATTCAATTAAAATATTTGGAAATCCTAATTTAAAAATAAATAAAAAAATAATTATTAAAAATTATTTGAAAGATCATAGAGTATTTATGACAAGCGTTATTGCGGCTCTAACATTTGGAGGAGAATGGGTAATACATGATAAAAATTCAATAAAAACCTCTTTTCCAAACTTTTTAAAAATTATCGATAATTTAAAAAAATAATTTAAATGATTAAAAGAAATAATATTTTAAAAATAGCAATTGACTCTCCTGCTGCTGCAGGTGCTGGGACTTTAGCAAAAGCTATAGCAAAACATTATAAACTCTTTTACCTAGATACAGGTAAAATTTATAGATTTATTGCTTACCTAAAATTAAAATCTCCCAATAAATTTAAAAATAAAATTATAAAATCAAAAATTAAATCACTTAAACCTAAAGATCTTTCAAATAAAAAACTTTTATCTGACGAAGTAGGAACAGAAGCGTCTACAATCTCTAAAAATCTAAACATACGAAAAATGGTATATCTGTTTCAGGTAAATCTTGCTTATAATCCACCAAAAAAATATAATGGATCATGTCTTGATGGCAGAGATATAACTTATAAGATTGTTCCTGATGCAGACTTTAAATTTTATATTACAGCAAATTTAAGAACTAGAGCATTAAGGAGGTTTAAAGAATTAAAAGTATTAAAAAAAAAAATTACCTATAGTGAGGTCCTTAAAAGCATTAAAAAACGCGATAAAAGTGACTTTAATAGAAAAATTTCGCCACTAAAGAAAACAAAAGATTCCCTATTGATTAATACGACAAACCTTAATAAAAGGGCATGTTTTTTAAAAATAAAAAAAATAATAGACAGGAAATTAAATATTTAATGGAAATTTACAAAGATTTATCAAATCCAGCATCAAAGGAATTCGAAAAATTATTAAATAGTCAACTTTCAAAGATACAAATTGAAGAAGGTAAAATCATAGAAGGTAAGATTAATAAAATAACTGAAAAATTTGTGTTTCTTTTTGTAGAAGGTTTAAAGTCGGAACCAGTTCTAGATATAAATGAATTAAAAAGCATGGGTCTTTCAGAAAAAATTAAAATTGGTGAAATAATACCAGTATTATTAGAAAAAATCGAAGATAGAAACGGTGAAGTTTTAGTTTCAGCTAGTAAAGCTCAAAAAATAAAGGGATGGGATAAACTTGTAGAGGCTTATGAAAAAAAAGAACCTATTATGGGAAAAATTACATCAAAATGTAAAGGTGGATGCATTGTAGAGCATATAGATACAGGCTCTTTAATGTTTTTACCTGGATCACAAATTAGTGACAAGCCTTTAAAAGATATAAGCCATTTGATGAACGAACCACAAAAATTTGCATTAATTAAATTAGATAAAATTAGAGGAAACGCATGTGTATCAAGAAGAGAAATAATCTCATCATTTAAAAAAGAGGATAAAGCTAAAATTATCGAGAAATATAAAATTGGAGATATAATTAAAGGTGCTGAAGTAAAAGGTTACAGTTCTTTTGGATGTTTTTTTAATGTGAACGGAGAATTAGATGTGTTGGTTCATTTGCAAGAAATTTCTTATTCAAGGGTAAATCATCCTGATGAGGTATTTAACATTGGCGAGAAACATGATCTAAAAGTAATAAGTGTTGATAAAGAAAAATTGCAAGTAGGTTGTTCTGTTAAACAACTTTCACCTGATCCATTTGAACATATTGAAAATTATGAATTAAACAAAATGTATAAAGTTAAAGTGGTCAAGATTATGGACTTTGGTGCTTTTTGTGAACTAGAACCAGGATTAACAACATTGCTTCATTCAAGTGAACTAAGTTGGAGTAAGAAAAATGTATCAGCAAAAAAGATGTTTAAAATTGGAGATGTTATAGATTGTGTTATAACTGAGATAGATAAAGATAAAAGAAGAGTGGCCATATCACATAGATTAACTAAGGAAAATCCATTTGAAGCTTTTGAAAAAAAATATCCTGTTGATAGCATTGTGGAAGGTGAAATTGTAAATAAAAACGAATATTCTCTTTTTGTTAAAATAGATAATTTAGACGTTGATGCTTTTTTGCATTGCAACGATTTAACATACCTAAATAATGGAGAAGAGGAATTAACTAAATATAAAAAAGGTGACAAGGTTAAAGTTAAAGTTTTAGAAATTAAAACTTCAGAACAAAAAATTCGAGTTGGATTAAGACAAACACAAACTGATCCGTTTGATTGGTTTAAGGATAAATCAAAAAATCAAACAATAACCGTAAAAGTTATTTCTACAGATAACAAAGGTTTAATTGTAAGACCTGAAGGTTGTGAAATGGACTTTCAAATTAAAAAATCTGCAATAGCAATTAATCCTGCTGATGCAAGACCGAGTAGATGGACAGGTGGTGAAAAACTTGATTGTGCTATTGCTGATTTGGATTTGTCTAAAAGAAAAGTAGCATTGAGTATCAAGTTATTAGAGGAGATAGAGAAGAAAGAAGCCTTAGAAAAATACGGGGCAGAGGGATCTGGTAAAAACCTTCCTTTTTCATCTTTGTCAGAAGATTTGAAGAAAAAAGAAGAAGAAAAAGAATAATTAAAAAGATCTAAATTGGCTATTGTAAAATCAAAGCTTTTAAAACAACTTTCTGAAAATTACCCTAATTTCCTTAAAAAGGATTTAGAAAAATTTACAAATATAATTTTAGATGAAATTAAAAGATCTCTAAGAAGAGGAGATAGGGTAGAATTAAGAGGTTTTGGTATTTTTTCAACAAATATTCAAAAAGCTAGATTATCAAGAAACCCCAAAACAGGTGAAAAAGTTAACACTCCAGAAAAAAGAACAATTCACTTTAAAATGTCAAAAGACTTGTTTAAAAAATTAAATGACAATGAAGAATAAAACTATTTTTGTTGCTTGTGACTCTTCAAATTTAAATAAAATAAAAAAAATAATCACACAGACAAAAACTAAAGAACTCAAAATTATTCCAAAATTTGGTCTTCAATTTTTTTACTCTAAAAATGGGAGAAAATTTTTGGAAAATATTAAAAATGATTTCTGGTTAGATTTAAAAATAAATGATATCCCACAAACCGCTATATCAGCAATCGATAGTATAAAGGATCTAAAAAAATGTAAATATATTACTGTACACGTTAATGCTGGCTTAGAAATGCTGAAAGCAGTAAAGAAAAGGTCAAAAAAAATAAATAAAAATTTAAAAATATTAGGTGTTACGGTTTTAACAAGTCTTAATAATAAATCTCTAAAACAAATAGGACATACAAAGAAAATAAAGCAATTAGTTTTAAAGCAGGCCGATCTTATAAAAAAATCTAATTGTGACGGAATAGTTTGTTCAGCAAGAGAAGCACTATTAGTTCGAAAAAAATACAAAAATTTAATAATTATAACTCCTGGTATAAGATTACCTGGAGAAGACTCTAATGATCAGATAAGGATCATGACTCCAAAAGATGCTTTTAAAAACAAAGTTTCTGGTATTGTAATGGGAAGATCTCTCACAAAAGGTAACATTAGAAATAATACAAAAAGACTCCTAGATCATCTAATCAAATGATCAAAGGTTCTAAAATTTGTGGAATAATAGATCCCGACACTTTAGATTTTTTAATAAATTATCCATATCCTCCAAACTTTATTGGCTTCATTTGTAATTATCCAAAAAGTTCAAGATATGTTGCAATTGATGATCTAAAAAAATTGATTAATGTTAAAAAAAACAAAAGTGAATTTGTTGCAGTTTTAGTAAAACCTAATTATGAAATTTTAGAGGAAATAAAAAATTTACCTTTTGATTATTACCAGTTATATGACTGTACCCCAAATGAAATTAAAACTATTAAGCAAAAATATAAAAAAAAAATTATTACTGCGCTTACAATAATAGATAAATCTGATGTTGATAAACATAAATTATTTTTTGACGTAACAGATATTTATTTGTTCGACAGTAAAGGGTACGAAAAAAGCCAGGGATTTAACCATAATCTTATTAAAAATATTAAACTCAACAAAGAATTAATGTTAGCTGGCAATATAAAATACGATGATAATCTTGGAAATTATCAAAAAATTGCTAATTATTTAGATTTATCTGGAGGCTTGGAAACTTCTGGATTAAAAGATAAATCCAAAATAGAAATTTTTTTAAATAATTTAAATAAAATAAAAAATGAAAATTAAAAAAAAAATTCCATTAATTGACCAGCATGACCGTTATGGTTTTTGGGGGGGCAAATTTGGAGGAAGTTTTATTCCTGAAACTTTAAAAAAACCTGTAGAGGATTTAACAAAAGAGTTTTCAAAATTAAGAAATAATAAAAAATTTATAAAAAAAAGAGATTATTATTTTAAAAATTATATAGGGTCACCAACATCATTTATAAAATTAGAAAATTTATCTAATCATTTGGGTGGTGCACAGATATGGGCCAAAGTTGTGTCTGAAGCTAATGGTGGTGCGCATAAAATATATAATGCAACCGTACATGCCTTACTTTGTAAGACAATGGGTAAAAAATATATAGTTGGAGACACTGGTGCAGGTTATGCTGGAAAGATGTTGAGTATGGCAGCAAAAAAATTTGGACTTAAATGTAAAATTTTTATGGGAGCAAAAGATATAAAGAGACAAAAACCAAACTGTGACGCTATGAGAAAAAATGGCGCCGAAATAGTGCCGGTATATTCAGGAAGTCAAACTTTGGTTGATGCGGTAAGTGAATGTATGAGATATTGGGTATCAAATTGTGATACTACTCACATGTGTGTTGGAAGTACTGTAGGTCCAAATATATTTGTAAAAATATGTGGATGGAGTACAGCACAAATTTCTAGAGAATTAAAAATACAAATTAAAGAAAAATTTAAAAAAATTCCAAATAAGATAAAATTAATTAATTGTGTGGGTGGTGGAAGTTCAGCGTATGGTTTTTGGAGTGAGTTTATAGATTTTAATAAATCACAAATAGAATTAATAGGTGTAGAGGCTGGAGGTCCACAAAAATCTAAACTCCATGCTGCTCCTTTAAGTAGAAATGCTAAAATTGGAATTTTACATGGTGCAGCTTCTTATGTTTGTCAAAACAATGAAGGTCAAATTAATGATACAGAGTCAATTAGTGCTGGATTGGATTACCCAGGAGTAAGTCCAATACATTGTTTTTTAAAAGATACAAAAAGAGCGAGATACACTTATGCAACTGATGAAGAAGCACTTAAAGCACATGTAATGGTAACTAAATTTGAAAAACTTAATCCAAGTTTAGAACCTAGTCATGCATTTGCAGAAGCAATAAAAATTGCTCCAAAATTAAGTAAAGATACCATAATAATTGTTAACTCTTGTGGCGATGCTAAAAAAGATAGGGATATCTTAAAAGATAGACTAGGTAAGAATTAATGAGTTCAATTATTAATAAGGCATTCTTAAATGCTAAAAATGAAAACAGGCCAGCATTACTTACTTATACAGTTGCAGGAGATAATACTAAAAATAAATCCTTAGAAATATTAAAATCAATTTCTAATTACGCAGATATTTGTGAATTAGGTTTTCCACATAACACTCCAATTGCTGATGGAGGACAAATACAAACAAGTGCTTACCGGGCGATTAAAAATGGTATTAAAATTAATGATGTATTTTCAATTGTAAAAAATTTTAAAAAAATAAAAAAAAATAAACCAATTATACTAATGGGTTACTACAACATGATCTATCAATACAATGAAAATAAATTTTTAGAAAAGTGTAAAAAATCAAAAGTTGATGGTTTAATTGTTGTTGATTTACCCTACCCTGAAAATAAAAATTTTGCATCAAAATGTAAAAAGAAAGGAATTAATTTTATTCAATTGGTTTCACCAACTACTTCTCACATAAGATTAAAAAAAATTATAAAAGATTCACACGATATGATTTATTATATAAGTATGTTATCTACTACTGGTGGAAAACTTAAAGTGTCCTCAAAAAAAATATTAGAAAAATACGACAAAATTAAAAAACATAATAAATCAAAAAATGTTGTTATTGGCTTTGGAATAACAGAAAAAACCATCCAATCTCTTAAAAAAGCTGATGGTTTAGTGGTTGGAAGCGCAATTTGTCAGGAAATCTCTAAATCAATTGAAAAGAGACAAAATGCTGTCACAAATGTTACTAATATCGTTAAGAGATTAAAAAATAAAATTCAATGAACTGGATAACTAAAATTATAAAGGCAGGTGAAAAAATTAAAACTGCTATACGTGAAAGAGCTACAAAAGAGGATATTGCAAAAAGTGATTGGACATCATGTTGTAAGGGTCCAATTTTAAAAAAAGATTTAGAGGAAAACTTGTGGGTATGTCCAGATTGTAAGCGTCATCACAGAATAAAACCACATCAAAGATTTGATATATTGTTTGGAAAAAACAATTATGAAATTTTCAAAACTCCAATACCAAAAGACGATCCACTAAATTGGACAGACTCTAAACCTTACAAAGAAAGATTAAAAAGTGCCCGAAAAAAAACAGGATTAGAATGTGGAATGATGGTTGTCTCTGGAACTATAAATAATATTAAAATTACAGCTGTAGCTTCTGATTTTGATTTTTTAGGAGCTTCAATGGCAGCTGCAGAAGGTGAGGCTTTTTTATATGGAGTACAACATGCCATTGAAAATCAAACACCTTTTTTATGTATTAGTGCAGGTGGAGGGATGAGAATGATGGAAAGTTTAATTTCATTATCTCAAATGACTAGAACAACTCTTGCAATTAATGAATTAAAGAAAAATGGTCTTCCATATTTAGTTTGTATCACTGATCCAACAGCAGGGGGTATTACTGCATCATACGCTATGTTAGGCGACATTCACATTGCAGAACCAGGCGCTTTAATTGCATTTGCAGGTGCAAGAGTAATACAAGGAACTGTTAAAGAAGAACTTCCAGAAGGTTTCCAAAAAAGTGAATATGTTGAAAAAACAGGTTTTGTAGATTTAATCGTTGAACGTAAAGATCTCGCATCTAAAATTGGAACTTTATTAGCAATATTGTTAAAGAAAAATTCTGATATAAGTGCTGAACAAAATGAAACTTCAGAAGATAGTCAGTCGCTTACAAGAGCTGCATCCTAAAGAAATAGATTTAAGTCTAGATCGTATTCAAAGTCTCTGCAAAAAATTAGGTAACCCTCAAGATAAAATCAAAGCAATTTCAATTGTTGGCACTAATGGAAAGTACTCAACTATCCAAGCAATGTTTTCTATTTTAAAGGAAGCAAATTTCAATTGTAATATCTACACTAGTCCTCATATCAAAAGTATCAATGAAAGGTTTGTTTTTAATAATGAAGAATTGAATGATGAAGATTTGGCAAATTTACTTAAAGAAGTTGAGGAAGCTAACAATGGTGAACCAATTACTTTTTTTGAAATACTGACTGCGGCTTATTTTTTAAAAGCATCTCAATATCCAGATAATATAAATTTAATTGAAAGTGGATTATTCTTTAGATTTGACGCTACTAATATCTTAAAAAATAACCTTGCTAGCGTAGTAACATCTATTGGCCTTGATCATTTAGATTGGCTACCTGAAAATGAACAAACTGTTGAAAAAATTATTTTTGAGAAAACATCAAGCTTATTAAACTCAAATATTATAGTTGCAAAACAAAGTACTAATAAAATTAAAGAAAATATTAAAAAAACAATTTCAAATAATAGATCAAATAAGTTTTTCCATAATGAAAATTATAGTTTTACAGTGCAAGAAAATGACTTCTTTTATTATGAAGATCAATTTGGGGGAATAAAATTACCTATGCCAAATGTTAAAGGTCAATTTCAATTAGAAAATGTCTCAACAGCTATTGCAACTCTTAGAACTTTAAAAGATTTAAATATTAAAGATGATCACATTAAAAAAGGTGTTTTAAAAATAAATAGCATTGCAAGATTACAAGAAATTAAATCTGGAAAACTTAAAGAGCTTGTAAAAGATCACAAACTTTATGTTGATGGATCTCATAATCCATTGGGAGCAAAAGTTTTGAATGAATACTTGGAAAGTTTAGATTGCAATAAACACATCATTCTTGGGATGATGGCTAATAAAGATCATAATGAATATATGAGTTTCTTTAAAGATATCTCTACATTGACTACAATAGATATACCTAATCAACCTAACTCAATTAAAGGAGGGGAGCTTAAAGATAAGCTAAACGGCTTTTCAAATATAAATTATAAGGAAAGTATAGAAGATGCTATAAAGTCAATCCCGGTAAAAGAAAACGATATAATACTGATTACTGGATCATTATATCTTGCGGGTGAAGTTTTAAATTTAAATTAGATATTTTTATCTAAAAATTCCTTCATATGACTTTCAGGAACTCCACCAACTTTTCTATCTACTTCAACGCCTTTTTTATAGATAATTACTGTTGGAACACCTCTGATACCTGCTGCACTTCCGGTATTTATTCCACCATCTTCAACATCAGCATAATAGAAACCAGCCTTATCTTTATATTCATCAGATAACTTATCCATTACTGGTTTTAGTGCCTTACATGGACCACACCACTCAGCTGAAAACTGGATGACTGAAACATCTTCATTTTTAATTTTAGTATCAAAATCTTCGTCTTTAAAATTTGTAAGCATATTTCCTTTCTATTAATTAGAGCCTTAAAGTCAACTAGGCAATTTCATATTTTTTTTCTATAGACATAATAAATTCATTTATTTCATCTAATTTTTTTAGTTCCTCTTCATCATCTCGATTTGATGCTTGATCTCTTAAGGTATCAATTTCTTGATAGGCCATTCCTATAGTTTGCCACTTTTCTCTATTTTTGCTTAAAATTCTTCTAGCAAATTCACTTTTTATATTTTTATATAAATCTGGTGGCAAAATATGCGGTGCTTCTTGATAAATAATTTTTTGCCCAAACCAACTACATCTTTTATCTTGAAACTTATCTAACATTCTTAATTTA
Organism: uncultured Pelagibacteraceae bacterium; assembly: GCA_902542855.1. GTDB lineage: Bacteria > Pseudomonadota > Alphaproteobacteria > Pelagibacterales > Pelagibacteraceae > Pelagibacter. The sequence continues at coordinate 9,374 of CACBWE010000007.1, forward strand.
TCTTCCCAAGAAGAACTATGCCAAGTTTTAAATAATTGGGTGTCTTTATTGGGAATGAATTTTTCATATAAAGTTTCTTCAGGTAACAGATCTTCCTGGGTTTGAGTTTGAGCTTTTTCTTCAGCGGCCTCTCTATTAATGATTTGAATATTTTTACAAAAATTTTCACTATTTCTAACCATTTTTGCTCTTTTCTGGATTGTTTCTAAATCTAAGTCAGCATATGCCTTCTCTTTTAATGCAAACTTTTTATCTAAAACTACAGGAGCTTTGTTGGTTTTGATTACTCTAAGTGCTTTTGGACTAAACTTTTTTAAATAAACTTTAAGATCATTTATTGATAAATTTAACAAAGGTTCAGGATCTCTTCTTAAATCAAATAAATATCCCCAAGATGCATATGATGGATGAAAACAATGATCTGGATGTAATGTAGAGACAAGATACATCATATTTTTTCCCTTAACATTTTCGAAAATTGAATAAATCCCCTCACTTTTTAAGATAGTTTCAACGCTATTTTTTGTAGATGTACTTAAAAAATTTTCCCAATTGTCTTTATGTTTGTCTTTTATAATTCTTAGAATTTTTAAGCTTGTGAATGCATCATGATAAGCAGTGTGTTGTTGAGATGTATCAAATCCTTGTTGTCTAGCTAAACCTTCTAAAGCTAGACTTTCATTTCCAGCTTCTGTTAATTCAGTCTTTAATGTTTTGGGATTCAAGGTCTGTGCTACTCTTGCAACATGTAAACCGTCATGTTCTTTATTGGGTGATGAATGTGTAATGTAAGGATATCTATTCCCTTTAAAAAAATTAAAATGAAACATTCGTCTATCAAAATTTAAGTTACTCCAACCCATAAACAATGCTGGACCAACTTTAGAGAAAAAATTTTCTACTGCGCCTAAAAAATCGTAATGCGAGTAATTACCTTTAGTAAGTAAATCAATACTTGTTGAATTAACTAATAAGGCCTTTGCACTTGGAACCTCACCCTCGGGCATTCTGCCACGAATATTTAGCTTTCCAATTTCTTTTAAGTTTTTATCAACAACTACAGCACCTACTTCAATTATTGAGCCCCAAATTGTACTATTTGTTGTTTCTGTATCGTAAATTACTATTTTATTCATAAAATCCTAAGTTAAATCCGAAAGCTCATTAAATTTTTTTAATCTTCCCAAAAACAAATTTTGATAAACAATTAAATCATGCCCTTGAATTTTAAACTCTTGGAATAATTTATCTACTGTGCAAACCAAAATTACACAAGAAGTGATATTGGAGTTATACACAATGTTATGTGCTAATGAATATGCACTTGTTTGAAGAAGCCATGAGTCGATATATTCAGCCTTTTTAGGTTTATTACTTTGTTTAAAATCTATTATTGTTTCTTTTCCTTCATAAACTCCAACACAATCAGCAGTACCTGCATACTTCTCTGGGTAATAAAGAGTGCATTCAACACCCCAAATTTCATCCAATCTATTTTTCAAACCTTTTTCTATAATTTCTTTAGCCATTAATTTGTATTGTTCGTTATCTTCAAAAAAACTTAAATTTTCTCTTCCAAGTAAATAGGACTCTAAATAGTTGTGCATTTGAGAACCTCTACTACTTGCTGCTTTTGTAATTGCCTCAGCCTCTTTTTGCCCAGTTCTTTCTCTCCAATTTGCTAATGCTGCTTTATCTTCTTCAGATCGAGTTGCATCTAAAATTGAAGTGACACTTGGTAATTTTGTTTCCCCTAATAAGTATCTTCTAATGCCATCAACTGTTGCTCTTGATGATTTTGGATAATCATATTTTTGATTCCACTGCATGAGATTTCTTATAGACGTTATTAAGGAAAAAAAGAAATTAATTTTTAAGCTGCCTATTTCGTTCAACAAATTTTTCCACGTTTTCAGTTTGTACAGCCTTCTCAACCTGCTCGGGATCTTTAATATTTTCTAAGGTTCTTGAAATTGATCTTGCATCCGTTCCAAATTTATCAACAACTCCCATAGCATCTTCTAATTTTTTTCTAAGAACTATAATGTTGTCAAAATGTTTAGAAAATCTTGTACTGATTGTTTTTAAATGATTATAAATTTCCGTTGCACCTTTTTGTACCTTCAATGATTGAAATCCCATATGTAAAGACTGTAGATAAGCAGAAAGAGTATTAGGTCCACATATTACAACTTTATATTTTTTCATTAACTCTTGAGTTAATAATTCTTTTGTACTTGGATCTTGGTATTCAGTTAACTCTTTGTATAAACTTTCTGTAGGAGCATATACGATTGCAAAATCAGTAGTTTTTGGTGGAACAATATATTTTTCATTAACACTTTTAGCTTTTGCTTTAAACGCTGAGGCTAATTTTGCTCTAGCATCTGCTACAGACCTTTTGTCTTCCGCATCATGACCATCGGTAATTGCTTTGAATTTTTCTACTGGAAAATGACTATCAACAGGAACTAAAACATCTCCTTGTAGCTTGATAGCAAATTCAACATTTTCACTGGTGTCCTCTTTCATTTTAACATTCGTCATGAATTGAGAGGCTGGTAGCAAATCTTTAATTAGAGCATCTAAGCTAAATTCTGCAAGAGTTCCATATTTCTTAACTCCAGCTAAAATTTTAGTTATCCCCTCTTGGCTTTGATTTAATAGTTGAACTTGTTGATTAAAATTACCAACCTTTTCCTCTACCTTAGTTAAAGTTTCAGTCATATCTTTAGTAACCCCAGTTGATAGATTATTAAATGAAGTCGACATTGCACCAAGTGAGCTATTAATTGTAGTGTTTAAGGTATCTTTTAAACTTGATATTTCTGATTTTAAATTAGCTATTTCCTCAGCTTCTTTGTTTTCATTTTCATCTTTTGGCTTAGTTTTAAAATTTAGATAAAGAATAGCTAAAACGCCGCCTAATAACAAAACTAGTAAAATTAACAATATATTATCCATGATTCTAATTTTTTATTTTATCGTAAATATTTGATTAATGTATTTAAATATTTAAAAATACTTTATGGAACTAATTTTAGTATTAAAAATATTCTTTATTATTTGTGTTATTGTTGCACTTTATGCAACTATTAGAAATCTAGATATCATCAAAATTGTACTAATTTATTGGAAAGACTTAATTTTTAGAAAGTAATTTTACTATTTTTTTAAGACCCATTTTATTATTGGATGACTTAGAAATCATCATGCAGGCCTCTGATCTTAATATTTCTCCATCCTTTAAAATACGTAGATTGTTTGCTTTTAACGTTTCTCCGGTAGAAGTGATATCTGTAATTATTTCCGATGAGCCTATAAAAGGATAAGCTTCAGTTGCACCCAAACTATCAATTAATTTGAATTGGGTAACGCCCTTTGAAAACAAAAATTCTCTTGTTAAGTTTGGATATTTTGTTGCTACTCTTAATCTTTTCTTTTTCTTGTCTTTAAATTCAAATGCAATTTCTTCTAAATCTGCAACTGTTTGTACATCTATCCATGGATCAGGAATTGCGACTACTAATGTAGCCTTACCAAAATCATATCTTTTTAAAACATTAATTTTCTTTTGAGTATTAATTTCACTTTCCTTTAATAAATCAAAGCCAGAAAAACCTATGTCCAAAGATCCGTCTCCAAGTCTTTCGATGATCTCTCTTGCATGAAGATATAAAATTTTAATATTTTTAAATTGTTTTATAGATCCTAAAAGATCTCTTTCTCCTCTTTCAGAAATGAGATTTAATTTATGTTTTTTAAAAATATTTAAAATATCTTTTCTAAGTCTACCTTTGCTTGGAACTCCAATATTTAAAATATCTTTTGTCATTAGTAATTTAAATTTAAAGCAGCACCTACTGCTGGAGTTTGTATTTTTGATCCTAAGTCTGAAATTAGACTATCATAACGACCACCATTAATAATATTTTTATATGAGTTTTTAGATTTGATATCAATTTTAAAAACCATCCCAGTGTAATATTCTAATTGTCTTCCAAAGGATGCTGAAAATACTACATTTAATTTTGAAACCTTATTATTGGAGATTGGAAAATATTTTTGATCTACAGCTAGATTTATTTTGTTTTTTTTAAAAAATTTATTTAACTCAATTGCTGCTTTATTTATGGGACATTTAATTTTTAAGAAATCTTTAATTATTTTTGAAACATTCTTTCCTTTACTAGCTCTTCTAGGATCTTTTATTTTCTGATCAAACCTTTTTAATATTTCATTAATTGTTCTTCCTGCAACAATATTTGATAAATCCTCTTTAAGCATTTTCACGTAACGCTTTTTATCTATCTCTACAATTGTTGGATCAACATCTGAATTAGTTTCTAATCTTTTTAATAAATCATTAAAATATTTTTCTCTCCAGAAGTGTCTGGCTAATCTTAGCTTCCATCTCTTTGGAATATCTAATTTTGAAATTAATAAATTAAATATTTCAACATTTCCAATAGTTAGTGTTCCTGAAGAATATTTGATATTTTGAAGTGATTTAAGAGATGTATTTATAATTTCTTTATCATCATTTTTCTCATCCTTAGATCCTAAAATTTCAAATCCAATTTGATTTCTAATGATTGAGTTTTTTTTGTTTTGTGATTTTCGATAAGCTTGACCACTGTAAAAAATCTTTTCCTTACCTTTTAAATTATTTTCCAAATACCTTAAACAAGATGCAATTGTTAAATCTGGTCTTAAACACAACTCGCTTCCATTCTGATCAGTAAAGGAGAAGATGAACTTTCTAAAATTTTCTCCTGATCTTTGAACAATGTGATTAGCCTCAATTACTGAAGGTAAATCAATATATTTAAAACCCTTAGATTTTACTGATCTAAGGATGTTTTCAGATAAGTTTTTTGACTTCATCGATTAAATTTTCTTTTGGAAATGTTTTATTGTTTTCACCCTTAACGCCTTTGAGACTTTTTATAGTGACTGTATTTTCATTAAATTCATTTTCACCACATATTATTGCGACATCCAACTCACGTTTATTTGCTAGGGTTAGTTGCTTACCTAAATTTTTTTTTGTATCTAAAAAAATTTCAGCATTGATATTATTATTTCTTAATAGATCTAAAATTTCATAATAATTTTTAAGATATTTTTCATCCATTACACAAACTAAAACTGGTTTTTGACTATCTACTTTTACTTGATCCAATTGCATTAAAGCAAATAACAATCGATCGACTCCAAAACTAATTCCGGTGCCTGGAATATCTACACCTTTAAATCTCGAAATTAATTTTGCATAGGCTCCTCCAGAACAAATACTGCCTATATCGACCTCTTTTCCTTTGTTATTTGTGACTTTAAAATTTAGATTTGTTTCAACAATGAAATCTGAATAATAAGCCAATCCCCTAACAATTGTAAAATTTGTTTTGACCTGATTTAAATTTGAACTGTAACCCAATACTTCAAATACTTGTTCTAATTCCTTTATACCTTCTTGAGACAATGGATTTTTTAATGTTTCTTTTAATTCTTTTAAATCTTTAATTTTTAAAAAATTTAGTATTTCAGATGCTTGTTCACCGTTTAAACCTGCACCCTTAGTGATTGCACCACTTATATCTTTTCTCTCTTTTTTGAGCAGATCTTCAACACCTTTTAAACCAAAACCTGGTTTGTCTAATTTATCAATTGCTCTAATTACTTTAATTCGCTTTTCATCTGATATTTTTAAATCATCAATTAATCCTTGAACTATTTTTCTGTTACTAACGTTGATTGTAAATTGATCTTTTTTTAGACCACAATCTAACAAGGTACTTGATATTAAATTGCAAAGCTCCGCATTTGCTTGCGTGGGATTAACATTTCCAACGATATCAAAATCTGCTTGCATAAATTCTCTGTATCTTCCATTACCAGCCTTTTCATTTCTAAAGACATTTTGAATGGCATACCTTTTAAAAATTGATGGAAGCTCTTGATTATTTTGAGCAACAAATCTAGCTAGTGGGCTTGAAAGATCATACCTAAGAGTAATGCTCTTTTCTCCATCGTCAAATGAGAATACATCAGACATAGGATTAGCTTCATCTTCTGCCAAAAAAGATCCTATATTTTCACTTATCTCAAACGAAGGGGTTTCCAGAGCCTCTGCTCCAAATTTAATAAAATTATTCTCAATAGCTTTTAAAAGCTTTTTTTTGAGAAGAAGTTTTTTATCCCAACGATCTTCAAATCCTGAAGGTAATCCAGGAATTAATTTTTTTTCTTTATTCATTTTTTGGTACCCGGGCTGAGAGTCGAACTCAAACTTAAAGTTCCACAAACTTCCGTGCTAACCATTACACCACCCGGGCTTATCCTCTTTGTTTTTATCTTATTTTATGTGGATTTAAAATTATAATATAAATAAATAGCCTACTGGCTATGGAAACAGTTTCTGTGAGTACTTCTAAAAGTCTTTCTGTATGTGATATTTATATTCATAAGCAGTCTTTTAGACAAAAAAAATTAATATTCAAGGTCTAAATAGAAAAAGGACGTTTATCTATTTGATAGATAAAACGCCCTTTTAAATAATTTCCAAATTAGTCTATTTTTTTTAAATTAACTGCAGAAGGACCTTTGGGACCATCTTCTAATGTGAATTCAAGTTTATCACCTTCATTGAGATATCTCATACCAGCAGCTTTTACCGCTGAAGCGTGAACAAAGGCATCTTTTTCTTTATCATCTCTTTCAATGAAGCCATATCCCTTTTTACCATTATACCATTTAATTTTTCCTTGTAGTGTACTCATCTTATTTCTTAGTCCTTTTGTTATTTATTATCTCTTAAAAGTAATTTCTTTTACGATTATTTCAAGATCAAACTTTTTGGTGGTGGCTGAGGAAGGATTCGCACCTCCGACACAAGCCTTTTCAGGGCTCTGCTCTACTCCTGAGCTACTCAGCCTTATTTATCCCCTAAAGATAATTCTTCCTTTAGTAAGATCGTAAGGTGTCATTTCAACTGTCACATTATCACCTTGGAGAACTCTAATTCTGTTTTTTCTTAACTTACCAGCTGTATGGGCAGTAACGGTATGTCCATTTTCTAATTTTACTCTAAACATTGCGTTGGGAAGCAGGTCTATCACTGTACCTTTAAATTCCAGTAAGTCTTGTTTTGACAAATTTATTTTCTCCTTATTCGTTTTACTACAGATTGAGCGTGTCCAACCAACCCTTCGTAATTTGCAAGTGTTATAACTGATGGTCCAAGACTTTCAATACCCTTTTTTGATAAGTTTATATATGAAATCCTTTTATAAAATTCATTTACACTTATACCGCTTGAGTATTTTGCAGAACCATTAGTTGGCAACACATGGTTTGATCCAACATTATAGTCAGTCATTGCCATAACTGCATATTTTCCTAAACATATCGATCCTGAATTTTTTATTTTTGGAACTAACGATTTATAATTTTTAATATTTAATTCTAAATGTTCTGGTGCAATTTTATTTACAACACTTGTTATTTTATCGTCTGAAGAAATATACATAAGAATTCCATTATTAATTAAACTTCTTCTTGCAACAGAAGCTCTTGGAATTTCTTTTAATTGTTTAGTAATTTCAATTTTTACTTTATCTAGCAAATTTTTATCTTTTGAAATCAAAATACATTGTGCAAGAATATCATGTTCTGCTTGTCCAATTAAATCACTTGCAACCCACTCAGGATTTGAGAATTTGTCACAAACGACCGTAACTTCTGAAGGACCTGCAGTCATACCTTCAATACCAACAACACCAAAAACTTCTTTTTTTGCTGCCGCAACATATGTATTTCCTGGACCAACTATTTTATGAACTTTTTTAATTTTTTTAGTCCCATAAGATACTGCTGCAATAGCAGAAGGGCCCCCAATAGAATAAATTTCTTTTATTCTGCATTTTTTTGCAGCGTATAATACGGCTGGATTTTGTTTTCCTTTATAGCCTGGATTAATCATAACTATTCTCTTAACACCTGCTACAATTGCTGGAATAGCATTCATCAACACACTTGATGGATATGAAGCAGTAGAACCAGGAACATAAATTGCAACAGACTCTAAAGGCACATATTTATATTCAATTTTGTTTTTTAATTTATCTGTATAAGAAATATTTTTAAATTTTTGAAGTGAATGAAATTTATAAATTCTATTATAAGCCGTATCGATTGCCTTCTTTACTTTTTTATCAAGTGAATTTATAGATTTTTTTATTTGTTTTGAGCTTGGAATAATTATGTTGTTTTGATTAAATCTTTTCTCGTATTTTAATAATGCTTTATCTCCATTTTTTTTAACATCTTTAATTATATTTGTTACAGAAACAGAGTTTGATTCAATTTTTTTCTTTCTCTGTAAAAGCAAATTCTCTAATAATTTATCAAAATTTTTACTTTTACTATTTAGTATCTTCATAACTATTTAATTTCACTTTGATCCTCTAATCTTGCTTCAATAGTTTCTGTAGTTAAAGCAATATAAGCATTGTTATTAAAAATAAGATTTATTTCATAAACATCATTATTTTTCAAATAATCTATAGCTATTAGTTCTAAAACTAATTCTTGATTTGATTGATCAATGTTCTTTGATCTTACTTTGTCAATAAAATCAAACCTACAAATGCTATTGATTTTTTTATTTTCCTGATCACTTTCAACCTTGATTCTTTCAATTGATAATAAAAAAACCTTATTAGATGCGAGATATTTTATATCGGCAATTTTAACCTTGGCCCCTGAACTACAAGCTGAAATCATTTGTAACCCTTCTTGGTCACTTGCTATTATTTTTGCTAAATATTTATTCACTACTTTAATCTTTTAATCTTAACGCCAATCTTTTTTAATTTATATTCTATTTTTTCATAACCTCTATCTAAGTGATAAATTCTATTAATATATGATTTACCATTAGAAACTATAGCTGCTAGAACCAAAGCAACAGAAGCTCTTAAATCACTAGACATTAATTCAGCACCAATGAATTTTGTATTTCCTTCTATCGTAGCGGTATTATTTTTAATATTTATTTTTGCTCCTAGTCTTTGCAATTCTGCAACATGCATAAATCTATTTTCAAAAATACTTTCGGTAATTGAGCTTTTGCCATCTGCTTTACACATTAAAACCATCAATTGTGCCTGAAGGTCTGTAGGAATACCTGGAAACTCTTTAGTTTTGATACTTTTAATTGATTTTATTTTTTCTGGTCCTTTAATTAATATTTTATTTTCATTAGTTTTTATTTTAGCACCAACTTTTTTTAGTAATTTAATTTCTGTACCAATAATTTCAGGATTTAAATTATTTATTTGTAAATTACCTCTCGTAAGTGTTGCAGCTACACAAAATGTGCCTGCTTCTATTCTATCAGCCATTACAGAATATTCAGTTTCATTTAAACTATTTACACCTATGATTTTACAAACTCTTCCTGTCCATTTTATTTTTGCTCCAGCTTTATTTAAAAAATTTGTAAGATCTTTAATCTCAGGTTCTATTGCACAATTATTTAAAACCGTTTTTCCTTTTGCTAAACATGCTGCTATTATAGAATTTTCAGTTGCCCCAACACTTATCTTTGGAAAATTTATAATTGTTCCGCTAAGTTTTCCTTTTGATTTTGCTAAAATATATCCATCTTTTAGTTCATATTTCATACCAAGTTTTTTTAATGCTTTTAGATGATAATTAACTGGTCTAGCGCCTATTAAACATCCTCCAGGTAAAGAAGTTTTTGATTTATGATATTTTGAAATAAGTGGACCTAAAACTAAAATAGAACCACGCATTGTTTTGACTAAAGAATAACTGGCAAAAGTTTTCATATTTTTTTTATTTATAATTTTTGCTTTTGTTTTGTCTCTTGATAAAATTATTTTTGAACCAAGAGACTTTAATAAATTTAACATTGTATTAATGTCTCGAACTCTCGGTAAATTTTTAATAACTACAGGTTTATCAAATAATAAAGTTGCAGCTAATATCGGTAAAGATGCATTCTTCGAACCAGAAATTGAAACACTTCCCTTGATTTTACAAGGGCCATTAATCAGAAATTTATCCATAAATTACTTTTTAATCTTAGCAACTTGAATTGTAGTTTGACCCTGATATTTACCACTTTTTGATTTATAAGTTGTTTCTGGCTCAGTATCTGATTTGAAAAATAAAAATTGAGCTATTCCTTCATTAGAATAAATTTTTGCAGGATTGGGTGTTGTATTACTTAGCTCAATTACAATATTACCCTCAAATTCATTTTCAATTGGGGTAACATTACAAATAATTCCAGTCCTCGCATAAGTACTTTTTCCAACACAAATACATAAAACATCTTTTGGTATTCTAAAATATTCTACTGTTTTAGCTAAAACGAATGAATTTGGTGGGATAATACAGTATGGTCCTGTTCGTTCTATAAAATTATCATCAGAAAAATTCTTTGGATCAACTAAAGAACTATTAACATTAGTAAAAATTCTATATTCGTCAGAGATTCTTACATCATATCCCATACTACTTAATCCATAAGAAATTTTTCCTTCAGAAACTTGATGATCTAAAAATGGCTCTATCATATTGTACTCTTTGCACATTTTTTTAATCCAAGAGTCAGGTTGAATTGACATTATTTATTTTTCTTTTTATTTTTTTTTTGAAAAATTTTTCTTTTCTTCAAATTTTTTCTAAGCGCCAAGCTTAAACGCTCATTTTTGTCTTTTGAACTCATTCTTTGTTTGGGTTAGTCAGGAAATCTAAAGAAATTGGTTTGTTAGGATCTAATGCAGATGTTTTTTCCTCTTCTTTTTTTGGGCCTTCTTTAGCTAAACGTTTAGCTTTTTTTTCAGCAAGCTTTCTCTCTCTTTTAGCTTGCTTTTCCATAAGCTTATTACCTTTGGTTGATTTGTAATCGTAATGAATTCCCATAACATTTTCCTAAAATAGATATAAATCATATTCATCAAAAAATTAAGGCAATAATTTGAAAAAAATGCTTTATTATCAATAAAATACAATTAGTGTCTAAGCTCCTGTAGTTAAATGGTATAACAAGTCATTGGTAATGACTAGTTCCCTGGTCAGTACAGGGTGGGAGCACCACTAATTTCTATAAAAAAACTTTCTCAAAATTATCGTAATCAGAATCAAAATAAAGAAAGCGGTTATAGGAATATATATATCAGGTGAAAATATTATATCAGTAATTCCTGGTACTTTGGCATTTTGGTCTATAATTTTTTCTAATCCACTCCCAATAGAAACTGCTAAAAAAATTTGAGGAATTATTCCAATCAATGTAGCAAAGAAAAAGTTTATGACTTTGACATTGAATAAAGTTGGTAATAGACAGCTCAACTGCCAAGGTATACCACCTATAAAACGGTAAATTAATAAATAAATAAATTCGGATTTTTTAAATTTTAACTCTAAGTTTTGAAACTTATTTAAAAACTTTTCTCTAATGAGCTGTTTTAAAAAATAATTTCCAAAAATATACAAAAGAGTTGCACCAATACTTAAGCCTATAACAACAACAAGAGTCCCTATCCATTTTCCAAATATAAAACCACCCATTAAGGCAACTGGAGATCCAAATCCTAAAAAAGGGAAAACCCAAAGAATAGTTAATGCTAAAAAAATAATAAAAATTAAAAACAAATTAGATTTTTTAAGTTCAAAAAAATAAGATTGGTTATTTCTTAGAAAATCATATGATGTAATTTCTGAGAGACTAAATTTTGAAAAAAAGAAATATAAAAATAAGCAAACAATTAATAAATAAGCCAAACCTATAAATAATTTAATTTTTTTTGTATTTTCCATGATTCTACTTATTTTAATGCTTAATCTTCTATTTGCTATTTTAATTATTACTAATATAAAGAGGCAAAAATTATAAAAAACTATATCAAATCTATTTATGAAAAGAACTTATCAACCCTCAAATAAAAAAAGAGCTCGAAAACATGGCTTCCGTTCAAAAATGAAGACTAAAGGTGGTAAAAAACTTTTGGCCAGAAGAAGGGCAAGAGGAAGAAAATCACTAACTGTTTCTGTATAAAATAATGAAAAGCAAAATACTTGCTCTTTCAAAAAACGAAGAATTTAAAAATCTACTTAAACAAAAAAAAATTACTAACAAGTACGTAAGTATTTTTTTTGGAAAATTACTAAATAAAGATAAAAAAAGACTAAATATCAGTTTTGTGACTAAAAAAAAAATTGGTAATGCAGTTAAGAGAAATAAAGTTAAAAGAAGATTAAAAAACATAACAAATGAAGCTGTTAAAAAAATAAAGATAAACTTTGAATATTCATTTCTTGTTATCGCTAAGTCTTCTATGCTAAATAATGAATACAAAATTATAAAAGAAACTCTTTTTCAGGATTTTAAAAAAATAAAATAATGTATATATTTACTTTAATTTTAATTAAATTTATAAAAGCATATAAATATCTTATTAGTCCATTATTAGGTCATTCTTGTAGATATTTACCAACATGTTCTGAATACAGCATAGATGCTTTAAAAGAATACGGTTTTTTTAAAGGTTTATTTATGAGTATAAAAAGAATTTTATCCTGCCATCCAATAAAATTTTTAGGGGGTGGAGAAGGGTTTGATCCAGTTAAAAAAGGAATAAAGGATAAAAAATAATGGAAACTAGAAATATAATTGCTGCCATAAGTTTATCAGCTGCAGTAATCATATTATATTCATTATTTTTTGCACCACCTCCTGTGACAAAAGAGAATTTAACTGAAAAAACTAAGACTGAACAGAATTCAGATGCACCTAGTCTTGATCAAAAAGAAAATGTAACTGAAATTTCACGAGAAGAAGCGTTACAACAAAGTGAAAGAATTCAATTTGAGAACCAAAGTATTATTGGATCTATTTCATTAAAGGGAGCCGCAATAGACGATCTAACTTTCAAAGAATATAATGTTAGTTTGGAAAGCGATGAAAAAGTAAAATTTCTTGCACCACGAAGCTCTAAAGAAGGCTATATAATTGAAAGTGGTTTTATAACTGCTGATAAAAATATCGATATTCCAAATGCTGATTCAATTTGGTCAGTTTCTGGAAATAATAAATTAACTTATCAATCTCCTATAAAACTAAGTTGGACTAATGATCAAGGGATCACTTTTGAAAAAGAAATTGCATTAGATGATAAGTTTTTATTCACAATAAAACAAAGAGTTATAAATTCTACTGATAAAAACTATGACTTCTATTCTTATGGACAAATTATAAGAAATCAAATCCCAGAAGGTTTAACCGATTTTTATATTCTTCATGAAGGCCCTATCGCTACATTAGATGAAGAATTAATTGAGGAAGATTATGATGATATTCAAGAGAAAAAATTTTCAAGAACAGCTCAAAAAGGATGGTTAGGTATTGGAGATAAATATTACATATCAACACTTATTCCACCAAGAGAAAAAGAATTTAAAACTACGATGGATTACAAAAACAAGTACAGAATAAACTTCGTTACAACAGAACCATTAGAGTTAACCGGAAATTCCTCTATAGAAGAAAACTTGCAAGTAATAGTAGCTGCAAAAAGAGTTGACGTAATTGATGGGTACGCAGAATCTTTAAAAATTGATAAATTTGATCTTACCATTGATTGGGGTTTCTTATACTTTTTAACACGTCCTCTGTTCACTGCTTTAGAATATTTCTTTAATATATTTGGTAATTATGGATTAGCAATTATTGCTGTTACTGTTTGTATTCGTATAGCATTTTTTCCACTTGCTAATTTTTCATTCAGAAGCATGGCTAAGATGAAAGCATTACAGCCTGAGATGACAAGGCTTAAAGAAGTTCATAAAGATGACAAAATGAAATTACAACAAGCAATGATGGCTCTTTATAAAAAAGAAAAGGTTAATCCCATGAGCGGTTGTCTTCCTATTTTAATTCAAATTCCAGTATTTTTTGCTTTATATAAGGTTTTATTTGTAACAATAGAAATGCGTCACATGCCTTTTTACGGTTGGATCCAAGATTTAAGTGCTAAGGATCCCACATCTATATTTAATTTATTTGGTCTACTACCATTTGATGTACCCTCTTTCTTGGTAATAGGAGCATGGCCCGTCGCCATGGGGGTCAGTATGTGGGTACAACAAAAGTTAAATCCAGCTCCAACAGATCCAATGCAAGCAAAAATATTTATGTTCTTTCCTTTATTTTTAACAGTAATTCTTGCACCGTTCCCCAGTGGGCTAGTAATTTATTGGACAGTTAATAACATTTTAACAATGGCCCAGCAGGTTGTAATAATGAAACGTACAACGGTTAAAACTGTAACCTAATAATTTAAAAAATAATAAATGGATCTTGAAAATATATTACCTAAAGATGGGCCACCATTAAATGAAGTAACTAAATATATTGAAAAGTACAAAAATGATTTAATAGTAATTAAATATGGTGGAAATGTTTTAATTGATAGAAAAGTATTTAATAACTTTATAACTGATCTTAGTGTTTTAAATAAATTGGGCCTTGCGACTGTTGTAGTGCATGGAGGTGGACCTAGAATTAAAAGAGAGCTAGAAAAGTCAAATATTAAATCAAAATTTATAAGAGGATTAAGGGTAACAGATAAAAATATAATTAATATTGTCGAGTCTGTTTTGATCGATTTTAATGATGATATTGTTAGTTCCTTAAAAGACAAAGGAACAGAGGCAATCTCTATTCATACAAAAAAAAATAACATTATAAAAACTATACCAGAAGCACAAGAACTAGGATTTGTAGGTATACCGAACGAGATTAATAATGAAAAAATATTAAATATAATCAATCAAAATAAAATTCCTATAATTTCACCATTAGGCTTAGGAAAAGAAAATCAAACATATAATATTAATGGAGATACAGCTGCAATGGCTGTAGCAAAATCCTTAAAATCTAGAAGACTGTTGTTGATGACAAATGTAGATGGTGTTCTAGATAAAAATAAAAAACTGTTAGAAGAAATTTCTTCATCTGAAATTTTGGAAATGATTAAAAACGAAACTATTACTGAGGGTATGATACCTAAAATAAATGCATGCTTAGATGCAATTAATAATGGCGTTACTGCGGTGGGTATAATTAATGGAACAAAGCCACATTCATGTTTATGGGAAATATTCTCTGATAAGGGGTCAGGAACCTTAATAAGACGATGAAAGAATTAAAAAATATTAAGAATATTTTGTTTGATTGCGACGGTGTGTTGTATGCTGATCTTGAAGGAGTATTTGGACAGGTCAGTAAAAAAATGACCCAATATATTTCAAATAAATTGAATGTAGATTTAAAAGAAGCAAAAGAACTACAAACAAATTATTTTCATAAATACAATACCAGCCTTAATGGTTTAATGATACATCATGATATACCTCCAAAAGAATTTTTAGAGTATGTACATGATATTAATTTAGATTTTTTAGAAAAAGATATTATTTTGAGAAATGAACTTGAAAATATTAATCTAAACAAATTTGTGTTTACGAATGGTAGCAAAGAACATGTTAAAAATATAACTACTCACTTAGGAATTGAAGATCAATTTGATGGTGTATTTGATATTGTTGATGCTGAATACAGTCCAAAACCTGCAGCAAAAGCGTTTGACCTTATGATCAAAAAATTTCAAATCGATCCAACTGAGACACTTTATATCGAAGATATAGCAAAAAATTTATCTATTGGAAAAGAGAGAGGAGCAAAAACAGTTTGGTTAATCAATGATGAATACTGGGGTAAAAAAGAATCTGATGAAGAATTTATTGATTACAAAATAGAAAATCTTTCTTTATTTTTAAAAGAAATAAGGTTATTAAAAAACTCATAAAATTATGAGTATAGAAAAAATTATAAATGAAGCTTGGGAAAATAAAGACCAAGTAGGCCAAAATTCAGATAAATCTTTAAAGGATGCTGTTAATCAAATTATTGATGATTTGGACAGTGGAAAAGCGAGAGTAGCTGAAAAGATCAAGGGTGAATGGATTACTCATCAACATTTAAAAAAAGCTATTATGTTAAGCTTTAGAATGTATCCAATGGAAAATTTAAATGGTCCGTACAGTAGCTGGTATGACAAAGCTCATTTACTGAAAGGAAAAACAGCTGGGTGGACAAAAGAAGATCATGAAAAAGCTGGTTTTAGAATGGTACCTAATTCACCAGTGAGAAAAGGATCATTTGTTGGAAAGAATGTGGTTTTGATGCCATGTTATGTAAATATTGGAGCATATATTGATGAAGGAACAATGATGGACACGTTTAGTCGTGCTGGAAGCTGTTGTCAGATTGGAAAAAATTGTCATATCTCTGCAGGTTCTGGAATTGGGGGCGTCTTGGAACCCGCTCAAGCATTGCCAACAATTATTGAGGATAATGTTTTTGTTGGGGCGATGTCTGAGGTTGTTGAAGGTGTGATAGTTGGGGAAGGCTCTGTATTAAGCATGGGAATGCTTATTACTCAAAGTACTAAAATAGTAACGCGTTCAACAGGCGAGATTACTTATGGGAAAATTCCTCCATACTCAGTTGTTGTACCAGGTTCTTTGCCAGATAAAAATAATTCATCTGCACCATCTTTAAGCTGCGCAGTGATTATCAAACAAGTTGATGAAAAAACGAGATCTAAAACATCAGTTAACGATCTTTTAAGAGATTAAAATGTCAAAAATAAATGAATTACAATTAGCTAAAGAGCTAATTAGGTTTCCATCTGTTACAAAAACTGATGCCGGTGTTATTAAATTTTTAGAAAAAAAATTAAAAAAAATCGGCTTTAAAACTAAAATTCTCGATTTCAAAGATAAAAATAGTTATCCTGTAAAAAATCTTTATGCAAGACTTGGAACCACAAGTCCAAATTTTTGTTATGCAGGTCATTTAGATGTAGTACCACCTGGTAATTTAAATGATTGGACTGTTAATCCATTCAAACCCGCTGTTAAGAAAGGATACTTAGTTGGAAGAGGTGCAAATGATATGAAAAGTTCAATAGCTGCATTTGTTGCTGCGGTAAGTAATTTTTCTAATATAAATAAAAAATTCGCTGGGTCTATTAGTCTTCTAATTACTGGGGACGAAGAAGGAATTGCAATTAATGGGACGAAAAAAGTTGTTGAATATTTGAGGAAAAGAAAAGAAAAAATAGATTTTTGCTTAGTAGGAGAACCTACGAATCCAAATAAATTAGGAGAAATGATTAAAATTGGTCGTAGAGGTAGTATGACTGCAAAATTATCTGTTATTGGAATTCAAGGTCATGTGGCTTACCCAAATAGAGCTAACAATCCATCAACAGCTTTAGTAAGAATACTAAATGAGTTAAAAAAAATTAAATTTGACAAAGGTACAAAAAATTTTCAGCCTACAAACTTAGAAATAACAAAAATTAACATTGATAATTCAGCTGACAATGTAATTCCAGGATTAGCTAGTGCATCGTTTAATATTAGATTTAATAACAAACACACATCTTACAAATTAAAGAATAAAATTAATAAAATAATTAAACAAATTTGTAATAAAAATAAATCAAAATATAAAATTGAATATAGTGTTTCTGGTGAGGCCTTTTTAACTAAACCTAATAAAACTACATTTATGATACAAAATACAATTAAGAGAATTACTAAAATTAAACCTAAATTATCTACAACTGGTGGTACATCGGATGCTAGATTCATAAGAAAAATAGCTCCATGTTTAGAATTTGGATTAGTGGGAAAAACTATGCATAAGGTAGGAGAATGTGTGTCGTTATCTGATCTAAAAAAATTAACTTTAATTTATACTAAAATCTTAGATAATTACTTTAAGTGAAAACTGGTTTAATTACATCAGATACATCTCAAAGTCATGATACAGGTCCTGGGCATCCGGAACAAATAGCAAGGGTATCAGTCATAGTAGAAAATTTTAAAAAACTAAATAATAAAAATCTTATATGGAAGAAACCATCTAAAGTTTCAGATGATATTCTATTAACCACACATGAAAAGAATTATTTAAATTTAGTAAAAAGCTCTTTCCCAAAAAATGGTTTTTCTTCACTTGATGGTGATACAATCATTTCACCTGGGAGCAAAGATGCAACTTTCGATGCGGTTGGATCAATAATTTCTGCGATTGATGGAGTGGAAAAAAAAGAATTTAGAAATGCATTTTGTGGTATTCGACCTCCTGGACATCATAGTTCACAAAATAAGGCCGCTGGTTTTTGCATTTTAAATTCAGTTAGTATCGGTGCAAACTACTTATTGAAAAAATACAAATACAAGAAAGTTGCAATAATAGATTTTGATGTACATCATGGTAATGGCACGCAAGATATTTTTTATGAAAATGAAAATGTTCTTTTTATATCAACGCACCAATATCCCTACTACCCAGGAACTGGCTCAGAACAAGAAAGAGGCAAATTTAATAATATTTTTAATATACCTTTGCCAGCTGGCATAAGTTCCGAAGAATATTTAAACGTATTTGACCGTGTATTAAAAAAATTAGAAGAGTTTAGACCAGAGTTTATATTGATTAGCGCTGGTTTTGACGCCCATGAAGATGACCCTCTCGCTCAATTTAATTTAAAAACAGAGGATTATTTTACTATTACTAAAAGAGTATTAGAGACTTCTAAAAAGTTTTGTAATGGAAAAGTTGTTTCAATTTTAGAGGGTGGTTATGACCTAAATGCACTTCGAGACAGCACTAAAAGACACGTTGATGCTCTTTTAGAATTTAATTGATAATTCTTAAGAAAACTCTAAATAAAAAATTTCATGAAGTTATATAAAATAAAAAAATCTGGCATTGATAATAAAGGAAGAGGACTTTATGCAACTCGTAACATTAAAGAGGGAACCAAAATAATTGACTATGTTGGAAAACTTATAACAAAAAAACAAACACAAGATTCTAATAAGTACGATAATAGTAAACCAATATATTTATTCACAATAAATAAAAGATACGATCTAGATGGAGATTTTCCCTGGAATACTGCAGGTTTAATTAATCATTCTTGTGATAATAATTGTGACTATGATGGAAAGGGATTGAAAATTTGGGTCAAAGCAATCAAAGATATTAAAAAGGGTGAGGAGTTTACCTGTGATTATGGATTTGGTTATGATGAAAATTACAAACAATTTCCTTGTGGATGTAAATCTAAAAACTGTTGTGGCTATATTGTAAGAGCTGAGTCTAGATGGCGAATAAATAAAAAGTTTGCTATGAGAAATAAAAATAAATTAATAAAGAACTCTAAATAAAAATAAACCACTTGGTGGTGCTGGAGGAGCACACAGTATTCTTTTTTTTGACTTAAATCTCTTTTCAAAAGTTTTCAAATCCCATTTAGTTTCTCCTAAGTATTTTAAACAACCAACCATAGATCTAACCTGATGTTGTAAAAACGATTGAGAACTAAATTGAAATTCAATTTTATTTTTTGATGATTTAATTTTTATAGATTTAATAGTTTTGATTGGACTTTTTGCATTACAGCTTGAAGATCTAAAAGTTGAATAATCATGGGTTCCTAATAACTTTTTTGCACCCTTTTTCATTAATTCTAAATTTAAAGATTTTCTAATATGCCATGCTCTATTTTTTTCAATTATTGGTTGGCTTATTTGATTAAAAATAAAGTATTTATAAATTCTTTGTTTTGCTGAAAATCTAGCATGAAATTTATTATTTCTTTTTTTAATATTTTTAATCGCAATGTCTTTTAAATTTAAAAAATAATTTATAGATTTTAAAAATTTAATTTTATCCGTTATTTTATTTTTACAATCAAAGTGCGCAGATTGCTCAAATGCATGAACTCCTGCATCAGTTCTTCCTTGACCATGTAAAACAATTTTTTCTTTTAATAACTTTGATAATTTTTCTTCAATTAATCCTTGAATTGTTGGGCCTTTTTTTTGAATTTGCCATCCTCTAAAATTTGTCCCTACATACTCAATAAGTATTTGGTATCTGTTCATTATAAAAGTGAACCTTTTTTAATTTGGGTTCCTAAAACAAATTCTCCAACACTTTGAGGCTTTTTTCCTTGTCTTTGAATTTCTTTAATTTTTATTGATTTTTTATCTCCACACGAAATTTCTAAATAGTTAGATAAAACCTCGCCTGGTTTTCCTTGTGCTTGTCCAATTTCTGCTTTTAATATTTTATATCTCTCGCCGTTAAACATGAAATAAGCTCCTGGGACTGGATAAAGTCCATTTATTTTACCAATTATAATTTTAGCATCCTCTTTCCAATTAACCTCCCCTTCAAATTTTTGAATTTTTGATGCGTATGTCGCTGATGAATGATCTTGTTCTAAAAAGTTTGCTTTATCCTCATATATATCATCGATATTATCTAAAATTTTCTCTGCAGCCAAACCTGATAGTTTTTCATTAATATCTTCAGCATTTAAGTTATTTTCTATATTAATTTTATAAATATTACATACCGGCCCTGTATCTAGTTCCTCTCTTATTTTCATAATACTAATTCCTGTCTCTTTATCTAAATTCATAATTGATCTTTGAATAGGAGCAGCACCTCTCCATTTTGGAAGAATAGATGCATGAATATTAATAAATCCTTTTTTAGTTAAATTTAAATATGACTTTGGTATAATTTGACCATAAGCAACAACTATTGCCAAATCTGCCTCTAAAGATTTAAAATATTCTAATTCCTCTAAATTTTCTTTTAATGAATTTGGTGCTCTAAATTCTATATTTAAAGTTTCTGAAATTAATTGAATTGGTGACTTGTTAATTTTTTGACCTCTTTTAGATTTTTGAGGTGGTTGTGTGTAAACACAGGAAATAGGATATCCATTTTGATAAAGTGATTTTAAAATTGGAACAGCAAACATGGGTGTACCCATAAAAACTATTTTTTTTAACATTGATTAACCTTTTACGGAGGTAGATTTTAATTTTGATAATTTTTTAATTATCATTGATCTTTTTAATTTTGAAAGATAATCAATAAATAGGATACCCTCTAAATGG
This sequence comes from uncultured Pelagibacteraceae bacterium, assembly GCA_902542855.1. Lineage (GTDB taxonomy): Bacteria > Pseudomonadota > Alphaproteobacteria > Pelagibacterales > Pelagibacteraceae > Pelagibacter. The sequence continues at coordinate 30,470 of CACBWE010000007.1, forward strand.
TCCATCTCGTGCTGTATACATGTTGCCAGAAGACCATCGGCCTTTAGCAATTTCTTTTGTCCATCATAATCAAGATATTCTACTTCACACTTACTAGGTCTATCAATTTCTGCAAACTGATTTGGCACAGAAAGACATCCTTCCTCATAGGTTGCTTTTTCTAGATCTTTATTTTTGATAACCGGATTTACGAAATATCTTGGCTCTTTTTTACTCTCATCTTTACTTATATCCATTACAATAATTCTCTTTGGTACACCAACTTGTATCGCCGCGAGACCAATTCCGTTTGAGTCATACATTGTCTCTAGCATATCATCCATCAATTTTTGCTCTTCTTTACCAACGCTATTAACTGGTTTAGATATTTGCCTAAGTAATTTATTAGGTTCTGTTATTATAGTTCTGATAGCCATAGCTTGATTTTATTATAATTTTTATACTTTTAAAGGAAGAACTTTTAGCAATAGTTTGTTTCTAATTAAATCAACATTTAATTGATTTAAAGTATTGATAATAAAATAAACTGTATCTTCATCGATATTTTCAATTTTGTCAGGTCCAATTACCTCAATTATTCTCAACAATGCGGCACCAATCTCATTATTATCTATCATTGTTTGAATATCGGCAGGCATTTCTGATTGTTTCACCTCATAAAGACCGTCATATTTTTTTGAAATTTCAACTCCATCAGATTTAAGGGCCTCTAGAAAAATTATATCTTTTTTTGATAAAAAATATTTTTTATCTTTTTTAATTTTCTTTAAAAATTTATCTAGATCCTCCTCAATTCTAGATTTTGCATAGTCCCCATTGAAATAATTTATAAGTTTTGATTGATGTAAAATTTTACTATTATATTTAATCTTTTTATCTGCTGTCTCTTTCTTGTTTAGATTACTATTATAAAATGTCGTAAAATTTGATGGCACATCCTCAACATTAATTTCACCTAAAAATTTTTTTAATTCCAAATCAAAGGCATCGCCTATTTCATCAGATATAAATAGATCCTTTAATATCTTTATAAATTCTAATTTGATTTTTGGTTCTTCAGTTAAAAGAGTTCTTTGATATAAAAGAGCGCGTCCCTCGATTGAAGATAGGGATTTATATGCCTCTTTTGCATTTAAAAATTGATTAATATTAAATTGGAATTTTTTATAAAATTCGAATAACTCCTCTTCAGAATAATTTTTATCATTAACAGCTTTTTCTATTGTAGAAATTTTTTCTACATCAGTAATTTCTATATCTTGAATTTTAAAGAGTAAATTAGCAGCTGAAAGATATTTCCAAATTATTTTAGGTGTATCTTCACTTGGTTCATAAGAAAACTCAGGGTTAGTTCTATGAGCTAAATGAAAATCTAAAATTGAATTTATTGATATTTCTTTATCTGCCTCATCTAAATATCCAAATAAATAATTTATTTTGTTTTCGTAATAAATATCTTCAAAACCTAACTCTTTTTTTAAATCTAAGATTAGTTGTGCTTCTTCATTTTTTCCATAATTGATTAAACAATATAAATTAAATTTTGATAGATATTCGTCTTGAATGGGTTCAGAATTTTTAGAAAAAATCTCACATGATTTTTTTACGTTTGATACTGATAAGTAAGTATCTACCAAATATCTTGTTAAATTTGGATGCAAATTTATTATTTGATTTTTAATTAAATATTCCTCTATTAATTCTAAGTTTGCATCTTTTATTAACCAATCAGATTTAAAGCTCATAAATTCTTTCTCAGTAATATTTTGAGTTGGAGAATAAGCGTTGGTTAATAAAGATATGTGCATTATATCGGATGCATCCTCTGAAAGATTAAACTTATTAATATTCTGAAATAAATTTTTTAATTTAGTTCCATCAGAATTTGACCACATATCCATACTCAAACCGTATTCACTAGGATCATATAGTCCAACAATTTTAATTTCTTTTGATGAAAATTCTTTATCAAGTTTAATAGAGTCTGTTTGTTTATTTGTTTGTAGTCCGTAAACACTATTCTGAGCAGTGCCGTTAGAATTTTCGCTTGAAATATTTGTTTCTGAAATAACTTGATTATCTTTTTTTTCTATATTCCAAATATCAATCGGTTTCTCTTCTGCTAAAACAGGTGTAAAAAAAATAAGACAAACTATTTTAATTAAAAGAATTTTCTTATTTAACAATTTTAAAATTTTCATTTGGAATAATTTTTTCAATTTCTTTTTTAGGTGCAGGAAAATCAATTGTACTTAGAAAAAAAATAATACCTAAAATAACCCCTAATCCGATTATAGATTTAATCACAAGTCCTATGATACTTGCTTTGCCTGAACTTGTGTTTTTAATGAATTGCATATACTTTTAGATAATTTCAAATTAAGACATATTTATGTTTTTTCAATAAAGAAACTTATGAAATCAAAAGAAAATCTAGTTTTTTTGGGGATGATGGGTTCTGGTAAGAGCTCTATTGGATCTTTAGTAGCTAAGAAATTAAAATTAAATTTTGTTGATATCGATAAAGAAATTGAAAAAAATTTAAACATTACAATAAAAAAAATCTTTGAAGATAAGGGTGAGAATTATTTTAGAAAAATTGAAGAACAAACAACTTTAAAAAAACTTAAATTAAGCTCTACTGTAATTTCACTTGGTGGGGGAGCTTTTACAAATAAAAATATTAGGAAAGAAATTTTAAAAAATCATTTATCTTTTTGGCTAAATTGGGATGATAAAACATTATTAGATAGAATTAAAAACAGTAAAAAAAGACCATTAGCAATTAATGCAACAGATACAGATTTAATTGATTTAATCAAGAAACGATCTAATATTTATTCTAAAGCTTTATATGAGATAAAGTGTGATAATCTTACTAAAATTGAAATAGTAGAAAAAATTGTAGAAATTTATGAAACAAACTAGATTAAATATAGTAACTAAAACTGAAAAATATCCAATAATTATTGGATCATATTTGACCTCAAGTGTATTAAAAATTTTTAAATCAAATTCAATTGATTTTGATAAATGTTTAATTGTTGTTGATAAAAATGTTCCAAAAAAATTTGTCTCAAACATTAAAAAGTCTTTAAAAAATAAAAGTATTTTTGTGTTATTTTTTAATGCTAGTGAAAAAGATAAAAATATTAATAGCGTTAATAAAATTCTAGAAGTTTTATTAAATAAAAACTTTTCAAGAAATGATATTTTACTTTCTTTAGGAGGAGGAATTACAGGAGATGTGAGTGGTTTTGCGGCTAGTCTTTTCAAAAGGGGCCTAAAGTTTGTAAATATTCCAACAACTCTTTTGGCTCAAGTTGATTCATCAATTGGCGGAAAAACTGGAGTTAATTCTAAATATGGTAAAAATTTAATAGGAAGCTTTTATCAACCATCACTGGTTATCTCAGATATTCAATTTCTTAAATCTTTATCAAAAAGAGAAATAATTTGTGGATATGGAGAAATATTGAAGCATTCTTTAATTGATAATAAAAAATTTTTTAGTTTCTTAAATAAAAATCTTAAAAAGATTTTAAGTCTTTCTTCTCCATTTATTGAAAAAGCAATTTATGAAAGTTGTAAAATTAAAAAAAAAGTAGTTGAAAAAGATGAAAAAGAAATAGCCTTAAGAAAAGTATTAAATTTTGGCCACACATTTGCCCATGCCTATGAGGCAGGCTTAGGGTACAGCCGTAAACTAAATCATGGTGAAGCCGTGATACTTGGAATGAAAACGGCACTGAGTTTTAGTTTTAAGGAAAACATGCTTAGTAAAAGTGAATATAATTTAATTATAAATCATATTGATAATTCTGGTCTACCTTCTTCTATAAAAAAATATTTTTCTATCAGAGATTTAAATAAGATTTTATCTTTTATTATCAAAGATAAAAAAAATAATTCTGAAAAAATTAACTTAGTTTTGTTAAAAAAAATTGGTAAGCCAATTTTTAACAAACAATATTCCAAAAAAAAGTTAAATTTATTTCTGAAAAAATTTTTAATTAATTAAAATTTGGATTGAGTGGATGAATTCTTTTAATTCTTTATCTAAAATTTTGTAAATTCTTTTATTACTTTCAATTTTATTCATTTTTTTTAGCTCTTGTGAAACGATAATTAATTTTAAATGATATTTTCCTTTTTGATTCCCTTTATGATTTTTATGAAGAAAAGATTTATCTTCAATATTTATACTTTCAATATTTATTTGATTTAATAATTTATTTTTTACAATTTTAATTAACTCATTTATATCCATATATGTTATTATATATCATGAAAAATATTTGTGACTGGAATAATTGTAATGAAATAGGTGAATATAAGGCACCTGTTGAAAAAGATAATAGCAGAAAATTTAGAATGCTTTGCCTTGAACATGTAAAAGAATTTAATAAAAATTGGAACTATTTTTCAGGAATGAATGATGACCAAGTAATGGATTTTTTAAAATCTGACATGACTTGGCACAAACCCACGCAAAGCTTCAGCTCTTCAGATAATTTTTTCAAAGTGTTATGGAATACAACTTTGAGAGATGAGCACGATAAAGAAAAAATAAATGGAGATTATAATCATATGCGTCAATTTAAATTTGATCATAAAGATATAAAAGCTTTTGGAATATTGGGGGTTTCTGTGGGTTTAAAGTGGAAGAAAATACAAGACAAATTCAAATTACTTGTGAAAAAATTTCACCCTGATATGAATTCCGGAAATAAAAAATACGAAGAAAAACTTAAACTTATAACATTAGCTTACACTCAATTAAAAAACACATATAGAGAAAAAATTGACACCAAATATTAATACAGTACCAGATATTAAAGTTTCATTAAAACAAACTTTTGGAATTGATTCAGAAATGGAAGTAGACGCATTTTCAAAAAAAAATGAATATGTCCCTGAAATTGATAAAACCTACAAGTTTGATAGAGATACTACTTTAGCCATTATTTCAGGATTTGCTTATAATAAGAGAGTTTTAGTTCAAGGATATCATGGCACTGGTAAATCTACTCACATTGAGCAAATTGCTGCAAGATTAAATTGGCCTTGCATTCGTGTAAATTTAGATAGTCATGTAAGTAGAATTGATTTGATTGGAAAAGACGCGATTGTTCTTAAAGATGGTAAACAAGTAACTCAATTTAAAGAGGGAATTTTACCATGGTCTATACAAAATCCAGTTGCTCTTGTTTTTGATGAATATGATGCTGGTAGACCTGATGTAATGTTTGTAATTCAAAGAGTTTTAGAAGCTGAAGGAAATTTTACTTTATTAGATAAAAACAAAGTAATTAAACAAAATAAATTTTTTAGATTATTTGCTACTTCAAATACTGTTGGACTTGGTGATACGACAGGTCTTTATCATGGTACACAGCAAATTAACCAAGGTCAAATGGATAGATGGAATATCGTTACAACATTAAACTATCTTAGCCTAGATAGGGAAATGGATATTGTGTTATCTAAAAACAAAAATTTAAATAATGCAAAAGGGAAAGAAAAAGTTGCCAATATGATAAAAGTAGCATCTCTTACACGTAAAGGATTTATAGCAGGAGATATTTCAACAGTAATGAGCCCTAGAACTGTATTGCATTGGGCTGAAAATTCTGAGATTTTTAAAGACACCGGTTACGCTTTTAGAGTAACTTTTCTAAATAAATGCGATGAAATTGAGAAAAATACTATCGCAGAATATTATCAAAGATGTTTTGGGGTAGAACTGCCAGAGTCTTTAGTTAATATTCAAATTTAAATGAGCTCTAGAGAATCAAATTTAAAAGAAAAATTCAAAATTGCTTTAAATTCTACAGCAAAAGTAATTTCAGATGATTTTGATTTAAATAAAAAAAACTTAGAAGACAAAAAAGCTAAAGATACTATTTCATTAGAAATTGATAATCTAACTAGCCCGAGTGACTTTATAAGGTTACGTGCAGAAACTGACTCGATTGCCCTTAAAAAAAAATTTTCTGATGAATTAATTTATAAAAAAAACTTACCTAGTAATACTTCTTCTAGATCACTTTATAATATTGCTGAAAAGATTAGATATGAGGCCTTAGGTGGTCAAATGCTTAAAGGTATAGAAAAAAACTTTCATGAAAACTATTCACAAATAATTAATCGTAAAAGAAAAGATCAGTTAAAAACAAAAGAGGATGTACCTGTGGCAGAGGCTTTTGAGCTGTATATGCTTAAAAATTTTCATAAAATAAAATTAAATGCTCTAACTTCTAGAATGCTAAATTTTTGGGAGAAAGATTTTGAAAATTCTATTGAAAAACATAAGGAATTTTTGATAAATAATCTTGAAGATCAAAACACCTATTCTTCTAAGTTTTCTCAAATATTTGAGGAAATGGATATATTTCAAAGCGATGAGGATAACGAAAAGGAGGAGGAAAATCAGGATCAAGGCCAAGAAAATCCTTCAAGTGATGATCAGAATAGTGATAACGAAGATAATAAAGATAATGACAATGATCAGGAGACCCAAGCGTCTCTAGATGCTGATTATAGTATTGATGAATTTAATTTAGACGAACAACTTAATGAAGTTGAGTCAGATGAACAAAGTTTAGAAAAAATAGTAAAAAAGAATATAGACAATATTAATCTTGATTACAAAATATTTACTACTGAGTATGATGAGATTGTAAAAGCTGAGAATTTAGAAAATGCTGATGAAGCATCTAAACTTAGAAAAAGTTTAGACCAACAGCTAATTGGTTTCCAAGATGTTATAACGAAATTAGCAAATAAACTTCAAAGACAATTGCTTGCAAAACAAAATAGAGCTTGGGAATTTGATTTAGAGGAAGGCTTATTAGATAGCTCTAAACTTCCGAGAATTATAATGGACCCATATAATTCCTTATCTTTTAAAAAAGAAAAGGACTTAGATTTTAAAGATACAGTAGTAACTTTATTAATTGATAATTCTGGATCTATGAGAGGAAGACCGATTACCATAGCTGCGATATGTGCTGATATCTTGTCTAGAACTCTAGAAAGATGCTCAGTTAAAGTTGAGATTTTAGGTTTCACAACTAAAAACTGGAAAGGTGGACAAAGTAGAGAGCTTTGGACAAAAAATTCAAAACCTAAAACACCAGGAAGACTAAATGATTTAAGGCATATTATATATAAAGGTGCAGACACTCACTGGAGACAAGCAAAAAATAATTTAGGACTGATGCTTAAAGAGGGCTTGCTTAAAGAAAATATTGATGGAGAAGCAATATCATGGGCTTACAATAGAATTAAAAAAAGAAAAGAGGAAAGAAAAATCTTAATGATAATTTCTGATGGAGCTCCTGTAGATGATTCAACTCTTTCTGTAAATTCAGGGGACTTTTTAGAAAAGCATTTAAAAAAAATTGTTAAATTTATTGAAAATAAATCTGATATAGAAGTTCTGGCAATTGGAATAGGTCACGATGTTTCGAGGTATTACAATAAAGCTATTAAAATTACAGACGTAAATGAATTAGGAGATGTAATGATATCTCAATTAAGTTCATTATTTGAAACAAAAAAAAACTACCACTAAATATTAAATAATTCCTTATTATTCCATCTAACAATAACCTCAGCACCAGTCCGTGTTTTTGAATTTCTACAATTTACTGATGCAAAGTTTTTTTCTAATAAAGTTTTTCCTATAAACAGTCCAAGTCCCAAACCTTCTTTTGATTTATTTTTTGAATTATTTGATTTTAAATATGGTTCTCCAATTTTTGATATAATGTCTCTTGGATATCCATTACCATCATCCTCTACTGTAATCTCTGTAATTTCACTATCACTTTTTAAATTAATAAAAATTGTTTTTTCTGCGAATTTATTTGCATTTCCTATAAAGTTTCTTAACCCATAAACAATTTCTATAGATTTACTTATTTTTTTTGGATTTGAGTCTTGATCAAAATTAAATACAAAATCTTTTTTACTTATTTCTTTAAACGATGAAATAATTTCATGCAAATAATCTCTAATATTAATGTCTTTGTCGATGAATTCATCTTCTTCTACAGGATTTAATGTTAATTTCTTTAGAATTTCGTTGCATCGTTCTACCTGACTGTTCAATAATTCAATGTCTTTTTCAAAATCTTTTTGTCCCTTAAATTGTTTCATTAAATCATGAGTAATTATAGTTATTGTTGAAAGTGGGGTGCCTAAAGAATGAGCTGCAGCAGCAGCTTGACCACCTAAAGATAATAATTCATGTTCTTTAGCCATAACTTCTTCCATTTTGCCTAAAGCCTCTTTTCTCAATCTAGATTGAGATCCAAACATCATAGCAAAGTAATTTAAAAAAACTAAAGCAATAATTAATGAGGTTGGTATAGAGTAATAAAAGTAATGATTATTGTGGAAATCACTATTTAGATTTATTGGCAAGTCTTTATAACTAAAAGTCAAAAATAAAATAATAACCATAGTTAATATGACTAATAAAGTATTAGTCTTAAAGCTTAAATTTGATGAGGAAAAAACACTTGGAATAAGTATAAAAATTACAAATGGATTTGTTATTCCTCCAGATAAATAAAGAAGAATACCTAATTGTAAAATATCGATAAGTAAGAATAGAAAGGCAGATCTATCTGATAATTGTGTTTTTTTATAAATGAAGATTAAATATAAATTACTTAATATACCAAAAAATATAACTATATTTGATGTAAAAACATCGAATGAAGAATTTAAAAAAAAATATACAAAATTTACTGCAACTAATTGTCCTATAATTCCTATCCACCTTAAGGTTATATAAATTGATTTTTTAAAAAAATGATATTTCGAAGTCTCAAAAAACTTCATTTCTAAATATCAAGATTTCGAACATTAATAGCATTAGAGACTATAAAATCTTTTCTTAATGCTACATCATTACCCATCAGGGTATGAATTAGACTTTGATCTTTTCTCAGGTCACTTGAATATTTTACTTGAAGTAGATTTCTTGTTTCTGGATTTAATGTAGTACTCCATAACTCTTCTGGGTTCATTTCGCCAAGTCCTTTAAATCTTTGAATATTCATTTTTGATTTCTCTATATCGACTGCTTTAGAGTATTCTTTTGAGGATTTTTTTAATTTCTTTAATTCTTTGTTTTGATTTAATATATAATCCTCAAGTTCCTTTTCGTCTTTTATATATATTCCTTTAGAACCTTTGCTTATTTTAAATAAAGGAGGTTGCGCGAGATAGACATGACCACTTTCAATTAGTTTATTAAAAGGCTTGTTATTAAAGAAGGTTAAAAGAAGAGCTCGAATATGTGAACCATCTACATCAGCATCTGTCATAATAATAATTTTTCCATATCTTAAATCTTTTAAATCAATTTCTTGTGCTTTTGGATCTAAACCTAAAGCATTGATTAAAGTAACTATTTCGTTTGAGGAAATCATTTTAGATAAAGCCTTAGTTCTTTGATCAGAACCGTTGCCATTGCTATTTCCATTTCCATTTTTTTTTAAATTAATATCTTCCACGTAAGTATTAAGTATTTTACCTCTTAATGGTAAAACTGCTTGATTTGCCCTATTTCTTCCCTGTTTTGCAGAACCACCCGCTGAGTCACCCTCAACAATAAACAATTCTGTTCCATCTTGTTTACCAATTTGACAATCAGCTAATTTTCCAGGAAGACCACTTAATTCAAGGGCTCCTTTTCTTCTTACATTTTCTCTTGCTTTTCTAGCAACATCTCTAGCCATTGCTGCCTGGATAATTTTAGCTAAAATAATTTTTGCTATTGAGGGATTTTGATCAAACCAAATAGATAATTTTTCATTTACAAGTGTTTCTACAATCATTCTTACTTCTGATGAAACAAGTTTATCTTTTGTCTGTGATGAAAATTTTGGGTCTGGAATTTTAGTCGAGAGTACACAAGTAAGACCCTCCTTGATATCATCACCTGAAATAGCTAATTTATTTTTCTTAAGTAAATTATTTTCGTTAGCATACTTATTTACAACTCTCGTTAATGCACTTCTGAAACCTAACAAGTGAGTTCCACCATCTTTTTGATAGATATTATTTGTATATGCAAAAATTTCTTCTGAGTAACCCGCATTCCAATTTAAAGAGCACTCTAATTCGATATTATTTTTTTTTCCCTCTATATATATAGGTTTTTTAAATAGATCGTTTCCATTTTTATTTTTTAACTTTTCCCTTTTTTCATCTAAAAAATCAACAAATTCTAGAACTCCTCCATCAAACTTGAACTCTGAAGTTTTTTCTTTCTTTTGAGTGGCATCAATAAATATAATTTTAATTCCTTTATTTAAAAATGCTAATTCTCTCATTCTTTTAGTAATTATATTTGAACTAAATTTGGTAGATGAAAAAATATCTTTTGAGGGTAAAAAAGTAATTTGCGTTCCTGTAAATTTTGCATTTCCAATAACTTTTAATGCAGCTTTAGCTTTACCATTATGAAATTCAATATAATGTTTTTTTCCATCTCTATATATTTCCAACTGTAATTTTTCTGAAAGAGCATTAACAACTGAAACACCTACCCCGTGTAGTCCGCCTGAAACCTTGTAAGAGTCATGATCAAATTTACCTCCAGCATGAAGTTGCGTCATAATTACCTCTGCAGCTGATTTTTTTTCTCCTTTATGAATATCTACCGGAATACCTCTTCCATCATCTTTTACTGTAATTGTTCCATCATAATTTATTTTAACATTAATATTTTTACAATATCCTGCCAATGCCTCATCGATAGAGTTATCAACAACTTCATAAACCATGTGGTGTAAGCCGGTTCCATCATCTGTATCTCCAATATACATTCCTGGTCTTTTTCTGACCGCTTCAAGTCCCTTCAGTACTTTAATAGAGTCTGCCTGATATGTGTTTTTATTTGTCATTTTTTAAATTTTGGAAAAGAAAAATTATAGCATTTTTTAAAAAAATTGCTGATTTATCTTATTTAAAAAAACCAACAATGCTCAAATTACCATTGATATATAACGGTTATTTGATGGCGGAGAGAATGGGATTCGAACCCATGAAAGGATTGCTCCTTTACACGCTTTCCAAGCGTGCGCCTTCAACCACTCGGCCACCTCTCCAAAATAATTATAAAATCCATTCTTTAAATTTATTTTTATCCTCAAAAATTACTTTTGGAAACGAAGTATCTAATTTGACTTTTTGGTACTTTTGTTCTCTGTCAAACAAATCTATTCCCTTGTTTATTTTATCTTGAATTATTTTAGTATCTGTAAACCTTTTTTGGTTATATTCTGCGTGGCCAAAAGATTTGATTTTTTGACTTATCTGATTAGGATTCATTAAATAAGAAAAATGCCATCCTCCTTCTTTGATTATATTCCATTTTATTTTATAAAATTTTAACACTGAATATCTTTTAACTTTTTGATCCCG
>CACBWE010000008.1 GCA_902542855.1 uncultured Pelagibacteraceae bacterium
CTCAAAAAGAGAGAGAAGATGAGGAAAATAGGCGAATGAAAGAATGGGAGAAAAAATTTGATGAAGAACAACGACTTAAAGAGGAGGAATTGGTTAGAAAGTTTTATAGCAACGAAACTCCTGAACAAGAAAATAATCAGGATGGCGATAATTTAGAAACTAAAACTGATAACGAAAACTTAGAAAATAAAAACGATGAAGATAATTTAAAGAATTAAATTTTCTGATCATAAGCGCCGACTTTACCTGTTTTTTGTAACAGATCGTCAATAAAATCAAAGATTTTTTTCTTTCTTTCATCTGAAGTTGGGCTTTCAGTAACAATAACTAAAGATGGTTTGTTTGAGGAAGCTCTTATAAGTCCCCAAGAACCATCTTCGAATGAAAACCTAACTCCATTAACAGTTAAAATATCATCAATAACTTGGTCATCAATTTCAGTTTTATTTTCTTTTAAAATTTTAATTTGTTTAACTAGCTGTTCAACAACAATATACTTCTCTTCGTCTTTGCAAAAAGGTGCCATTGTTGGTGTTTGAAACGTGCTAGGTAATTCACTAATTATTTCACTCATTTTTTTATTTTGATTATCTAATAAGTGGCACACTTGAATTGCTGAATTTATCCCATCATCATAACCATATCCTAAAGGCTTATTAAAAAAGAAATGACCACTTTTTTCAAAGCCTGCTAATGCTTTTTCGGTGTTTACTTTCCTTTTAATGTGAGAATGACCTGTTTTCCAATAAATTGTTTCACAATTGTTTTTTAACAAAATCTTATCTTTAGAGTATAAACCTGTTGATTTTACATCTACTACAAATTTAGAATTTTTATGTTTACCTGATAAATTTCTAGCAATTAGAAGACCAATTTTATCTGAAAATATTTCATTACCATTATCGTCAATAATACCGACCCTATCTCCATCACCATCAAATCCAAACCCTATATCAGCATTATTTTCTTTTACTACTTTTGCTATTTCATGAAGCATTTCTAAATCTTCAGGATTTGGATTGTATTTAGGAAAATTCCAATCCAGGTTACAGTCCAACTCTATTACTTCACATCCAATACCTTTTAGAATATCTGGAGCAAAAACACCTGCTGTTCCATTCCCACAGGCCACTACAGCTTTAATTTTTTTCTTAATTTTGTTTTTACTAATTAAGTCATCTTTATAAATTAAATTAAAATCTTTTATTTGTTTTTCACTACCTTCGCCTTTTATGAACTTTTCATTTAAGGTAATTTCTTTTAATTCTTGCATTTCTTCAGGCGCATGAGTTAATCCTTTTTTGATGCCCATTTTCACACCAGTCCAACCATTTTCATTATGACTTGCTGTAATCATAGCAACTGCATCGGCATCTAAATTGAATTGTGCGAAATAAACCATTGGAGACAATGAAAGACCAATATCCTCTATGCTGCATCCTGTAGACATTAATCCTTTTTTAAGAGCAGTTTTTATTTCTTCACTGTAGGAACGGTAATCATGACCTATGATAATTCTAGGATTTTTTATTTTTGTACGAATTTTTATTTGTGATCCTAAACCCTTACCAAGATTCTCTATACCAGCTAAATTTATGTCTTTTTCATACAACCATCGAGCGTCATATTCTCTGAAGCCAAATGGATCTATTTTTACGTTTTGATTCATTACCTATTTTCTTACTCTTTTTTTGTTAATTTCTTGCAAAAAAATTTAATTTTTTCTTGATTATCATATTGTCGCGTTCTATAAATGTTCTGTTGTTAAAATGTTTATATAGTATATTTACATCAAACGCCTACAACATATAGTTGTTTTCGTGCTAATAACAAAATATATTAAACTTTTATGAATAAGATTCTTTCTCAAGCCCTTAAAAAAGCTGTCTCTGAATATAGCCCTGAAGTTAAACAAGTTTCAAAGATAAACAAACCAGATCTGTTCTCCCTAAGCAATGAAACAGAACTATTTCAAAATGACAAAGGCATTATAATTAAAATTGATCGTTCTAGAGATGTAAATCTTACTGACTTTGGCAAAGCAACTTTAAAAGATAGATACCTTGGTTTAAATGAATCTTACCAAGATTTATTTGCAAGAGTAGCAAGCACGTATTCAGATGACAATTTACATGCTCAAAGAATTTATAATTACATTAGCAACCTTTGGTTCATGCCAGCAACACCAGTGTTATCAAACGGTGGTACAAAAAGAGGACTACCTATTTCATGTTTTTTAAATGAAGCATCTGATAGCTTAGGAGGTATTCTTGATTTGTGGAGCGAGAATGTTTGGTTAGCAGCGAAGGGTGGAGGAATTGGAAGTTACTGGGGCAACCTAAGATCTATAGGTGAAAAAATAGGAAGAGTTGGAAAAACTTCTGGAATAATTCCTTTTATAAAAGTTATGGATTCTTTAACAATGGCTATCAGCCAAGGATCATTAAGAAGAGGTTCTGCAGCATGTTATCTTCCAATAGATCATCCTGAGATAGAAGAATTTATTGAAATGAGAAGACCTACTGGTGGTGATCCAAATAGAAAAGCATTAAATCTACACCATGGTGTTTTAGTTTCAGATGCGTTTATGAGAGCTGTAGAAACAGATGGACAATGGGCTTTAAAAAGTCCTGCTGATGGCAGTGTCCAACAAACTATTTCAGCAAGAAATTTATGGATAAGATTATTAACTGCAAGAATTGAAACAGGTGAGCCATATATAATTTATATTGATACTGTCAACAGACAGATTCCTCAACATCACAAGTTAGCAAATCTTACTGTAAAAACTTCTAACCTATGTAGCGAAATAACTTTACCGACTGGAATTGATAAAGATGGAAGAGATAGAACCGCAGTATGTTGTTTGTCCTCATTAAATTTAGAAAAATATGATGAATGGAAAGATGATCCAGACATGATTAATGATGTTATGAGATTTTTGGATAATGTTTTATCTGACTTTATTAACAAAGCTCCTGACCAGTTTAAGGATGCAAAATATTCCGCGGAAAGAGAAAGAAGCGTTGGATTAGGCGTAATGGGCTTTCATTCATTTTTACAAAAAAATAGAATTCCACTTGAATCGGTAATGGCAAAATCATGGAACAAAAAAATATTTAAAAACATTCACGAAAAAGTAAACCAAGCTTCTAAAGATTTAGCTGAAGAAAGAGGCGCTTGTCCAGATGCAGCTGAGTATGGTTATAAAGAAAGATTTTCAAATAAAACAGCAATTGCTCCAACAGCTTCAATCTCAATTATTTGTGGAGGTGCTTCACCTGGAGTAGAACCTATTGCTGCAAACAGCTATACACATAAAACTCTTTCAGGATCTTTTAATGTTAGAAATAGATACTTAGAAGAAATTCTTCAGTCGCATGGTAAAAATGATGATGAAACATGGTCTACAATTACCACTAATCAGGGCTCAGTTAATCATCTAGATTTCCTAACTGATCTCGAAAAAGACGTATTTAAAACTGCATTTGAACTTAACCAAAATTGGATAATTGAATTAAGTGGTGACAGAACTCCATTTATTTCTCAGGCACAGTCAGTAAATTTATTTTTACCAGCAGATGTTCACAAGAAAGAACTACACAAAATTCATTTTGATGCTTGGAGGAAAGGTTTAAAGAGCCTTTATTACTGTAGATCAAAATCAATTCAACGAGCTGAAAATATTAACGATGCTAAATCAACAGATATTACAGCAAATGTTTATAAATCTAAAAATCAACAATCTAAAGAAGAGCCAGAGTACGAGGAGTGTCTATCATGTCAGTAGCAGAAAAAATAAATAAAGAAATTATTCAACCAAAAAAAATGGGATTACTAGTTGAAAACCCTGTTTATAAACCTTTTAGATATCCTTGGTGCTATGATGCTTGGTTAACCCAGCAAAGAATTCATTGGTTACCAGAAGAAGTTCCTCTTGGAGATGATGTTAAAGACTGGCAAAAAAATCTTTCAGAACCAGAAAAAAATCTACTCACTCAAATTTTTAGGTTTTTTACTCAAGCTGATGTAGAGGTTAACAATTGTTATTTAAGACATTACACAACTGTATTTAAACCAACAGAGGTATTAATGATGATGACGGCTTTCGCTGCAATGGAAACAGTCCATGTAGCTGCTTACTCTCATCTTTTAGATACAATTGGTATGCCTGAGTCAGAATATTCAGCTTTCATGAAATACAAAGAGATGAAAGACAAGTACGATTACATGCAGGGTTTCAACGTAAATTCCAAAGAGGATATTGCAAAGACAGTTGCAGTGTTTAGTGCTTTTACAGAAGGATTACAGTTATTTGCAAGTTTTGCTATTTTGTTAAATTTTCCAAGACACAATAAAATGAAAGGAATGGGACAGATAGTTACTTGGTCTGTAAGAGATGAAACACTTCATTGTAATTCTATGATCAGAATTTTTAAGGAGTTTATAAAAGAAAATCCTGAAATCTGGACACCTAAACTTAAAAAAGAACTTTATGAAGCTTGTAGAACAATTGTTGAGCATGAAGATGCTTTTATCGATTTAGCCTTTGAAATGGGTCCGATGGAAGGTTTAACTGCGCAAGAAGTTAAAGGTTACATTAGGTTCATTGCGAATAGACGACTTATTCAATTAGGATTAGAGCCAATTTATGATATTCAAAAAAACCCACTAACTTGGCTTGATACAATGCTTAATGCAGTTGAGCATATGAATTTCTTCGAAGGTAGAGCGACCGAATATTCTAAAGCATCAACACAGGGTACTTGGGCAGAAGCTTTTAGTTAAAAAAATTATCTTTGATTTAACTGCATCACTTTTCGATGCTTGTTACCTTTGTAACTAGCTAAAGGTCTAATTAGTTTGTTAGCAGCATGTTGTTCCATTATGTGAGCGGACCAACCTGTTATTCTTGAAATCACAAATATTGGTGTAAAAAAATCGGTTTCAAATCCCATTAAATGATAAGTAGGTCCTGTAGGATAGTCTACATTAGGATATATATTTTTTTCTTTTATCATTACCCTTTCAACAATATCGTAAATTTTCTCGAATTTTTTATCTTTCTTAATTTTTGCAACTTTTGCAAAATACTTCCTCATGGTTGGAACTCTAGAATCACCTGATTTATAAACTCTATGTCCAAATCCCATTACCACTTCTTTATTTTTTAAGGCGTTATTTATCCATTTTAAGGCATTTTCAGGCTTTTTAATTTTATTCATCATATGCATCACTTCTTCATTAGCTCCACCGTGAAGAGGGCCTTTTAAACTGGCGATTGCACCTGTTATTGCCCCATGTATATCAGACAAACTGCTAGTGATTGTTCTTGCCGTAAATGTAGAAACATTAAAACTATGCTCAGCATAAAGAATTAGAGATACATCAAAAGCCTTAACAATTTCTTTTTGAGGTACTTTTCCAAAACACATATAGAAAAAGTTTTCAGCAAAAGTTAAAGTTTTTTTTGGTTTAATAATTTTTTTTCCTTTCCTTATTCTGTAAAAAGCAGCAAGCGCTGTAGGAGTTTTTGCAAAAATTCTTAGGGCTTTTCTCATATTTGCTTCAGGTGAAGAGTCGGTAGTCTCTTTATCTTCCAATCCCATTACACTTACAGCAGTCCTAGCTACATCCATCGGATGAGATTTTTTTGGCATATGCCTTATAATCTCATATAAATTTTTAGTTAACTCCCTATGATTTCTTTCTTCTTTCTCAAATTTTCTAAGTTCAATAGTATTTGGTAAATCTTTATTTAAAATTAAATATGCAACCTCCTCAAATCTACAATACTCACATAAATCTTGAGCAGCATACCCCCTATAAGTAAGCGAATTAATCTCAGGCATTACTTTTGAAACCTCTGTTTCATCCACAACAATGCCCAGTAATCCCTTCTTGATATCATCACTCATTATTCATGTCCTTCTGTATTAAAATTATAAATTTTCTCATCCAATGAATTATATTTTTCATAATCAACTAATTCATAAAGTCTTTTTCTAGTTTGCATTTTATCTATAATATTGTTTTGATGTCCATTTGTATAAATGTCTCTCAATCCATCTTCAACATTTTTCATCGCTAATCTTTGTGTTGTTACTGGATAAATAACAATATTAAAGCCAAGATTTTCCAATTCTTTATAATTAAATAGTTTAGATTTACCAAATTCAGTCATGTTAGCCAAAAGATAAACTGATAATTCTTTTCTAACTTTTTCAAAATCTTTTTCATCTTGTAATGCCTCAGGAAATATAATTTCTGCTCCAGCATCAATATATGCCTTACATCTTTCAATCATTTTATCAATTCCCTCAACACTATTGGCATCTGAACGTGCTATAATTTTAAAATTTTGATCTTTTTTAGCATCAACACATTCTTTAATTTTTTTAACCATAGCATCAGTTGATATAAGTTCTTTATTATCAAGATGCCCACATCTTTTTCTTTCTATTTGATCTTCCAAATGAACACCAGTTATTCCAAATTCTTCAAATGTTTCTATGGTTTCTTTACAAGATTTAAATCCTGTATCTATATCAACTATTGTTGGAAGATTTGTCACTCTAGAAATTAAATAAGATCTTGTACTAACATCTTGAAGTGTTGTTAATCCAATATCGGGAAATCCAAGATCATTTGCCATTACTCCTCCGGAAACGTAAACCGCATCATATCCAATTTCTTCTATTAATTTTGCAGTAAGAGGATTATAGGCACCAGGAACTCTTAATATTTTATTTAATTTTAATTTTTGATCAAAATCTAATCTTTTTTGACTTGGTTCTTTTTCCACAAAATGCATTAAAAAATTCCTTTTTTATTATTTCTTTTTAATTTTCTTTTGTTTACCTCAATATTTAATTTATGAAGATGTCCTGATTTTAAATTTTTTAAATTTTGTACTGTTTTTAAAAAACGATCACTCTCTTTTTTATCTAAAATACCATCAGTTAAAGTTAAAAATTTGTTTATATAATTTTGTCTTTTAAATGGTCTAGCCCCATATGGATGCGCGTCTGCTCTATCTAGTTTCTCAGTTACTTTTTTTCCATTATTTAGTGTCACAACAACTTTAGCACCAAATGATTTATTTTTAGGGTTTGGGTCATGATATTTTTTTGTCCATTTCTTATCTTCATAAGTTTTAATTGATCTCCAAACTTTAATTGTGCTTTTTCTATTAGCTCTAGCTTTCGTATATGATTTCACATGATGCCAATCTCCGTCTTCTAATGCTACAGCAAATATGTACATTATAGAATGATCCAGTGTTTCTCTACTTGCTTTAGGATCCATTTTTTGTGGATCATTTGCACCTGTTCCAATAACATAATGAGTGTGATGACTTGTAAATATATCAATTTTTTTAATTTGATTTAAACTTGGAATTTTTATTTTAAGCTTTTTCGCTAAATCTATTAATGCTTGTGATTGATATTCAGCCGAATATTCTTTTGTATATGTTTCCAAAATAGCTTTTTTACTTTCACCTTTTTTTGGTAAAGGGACTTTATATTTTGCTTTTTTTCCATCTAATATTCTTGCAATTACACTATCTTCGCCCTCATATATTGGACTGGGAGCTCCTTCACCTCTCATAGCTCTATCAACTGCTTCAATAGCAAGTTTTCCAGCATGTGCAGGAGCGTAAGCCTTCCAACTTGAAATCTCTCCTTTTCTAGATTGTCTTGTAGATATTGTTGTATGTAGTGCTTGTTGAACAGCTTGATAAATTGTTTCAGTTTTTAATTTTAACATTGCTCCTAATCCAGCAGCTACACTTGGACCTAAGTGAGCAATGTGATCAACTTTATGCTTATGTAAACAAATTCCTTTAACTAAATTAACTTGAACTTCGTATGCAGTAATTATTCCTTTTAATAAATCCAACCCACTTTTTTTGTTTTGTTGTGCAACACTTATAAGTGGAGGTATGTTGTCACCAGGATGACTATAATCTGCAGCTAAAAAGGTGTCATGAAAGTCTAACTCTCTAACAGCCGTCCCATTTGACCATGCTGCCCATTCACAATCAAATTTTAATCTTGAATTTACTCCAAATATAGTTGCTCCATTCTTTCTAGAATGTTTCAAAGCCATTTCTCTAGATGAGATTACTGGCTTTCTATTTAATGAAGCAAGAGCAACAGAAGCATTATCAATAATTCTATTGATAACCATTTCAACAGCAGCTTTATTTAATTTTGCATTATCACTGGCTATCTCAGCTATTTTCCAAGCAAGTTGTTTCTTCTTTGGAAGGTTGATTTTTGACGGATATACTTTAACTGTGTGTAATAACAAAATAACTCCTAATTTGTGATTTTGTTTTAATAGTTAAAATAAATTAATCAATATTAAAGATATTTAGATATTATTTTCTCAATACCTACAAAGTCTTTTATTAAGTGATTATGATAAATTTCATCAATATTTTTTTCAGTATATCCGTCTTCCAATAAGATAATTGGTATTTCAGCTGCCTTTGCAGCATTTGCATCAGTTTCACTATCACCTATCATTATCGATTTTTTTATATCTCCATCTAGTATTTCAACCACAGAGGTAAGATGTCTTGGATCTGGTTTACAATAATCAAAAGTATCTGATCCAGCTACATATTCAAAATAATCATAAATGCCAATTTTTTTTAATAGATCATTTGATAATCGTTCTTGTTTATTTGTACAAACACCCATGGATATACTTTGATCTTTGCACCAATTTAAAAATTCTTTTACACCTTTTATGAGGGTACTTTCATTTATTATATTCTTTCCATAAAAATCAACAAATTCTGTTACCATTTCATTTTTTACCTTTTCATCATTTACTTTTCCAAATTCTTTTTTTGCCTGGCCCCATATAGATCTTCCAATCATTGCACCAGCACCCTTACCAACAAGATTTCTAATTTCTTCAGTTGATTTAGTTGGGTAGCCAAATTTCTTCATAACATGGTTATGAGCCCTCATTAGATCTGGAGCAGTATCAACTAATGTACCATCTAAATCGAATAAAATTGTAAATTTTTGTTTCATTTTAAAAGTATTTTAAAGAAATAAATTGTGAATTAATCAATGTATATACTTAATGTAAATCAATTTTAAATGAAAGTTTTAAATCAAAAAAAACTTAGAGAAAAATTTACGAAGGCAGGCGTAAAGATGATTGGTCCTGAAACCATTTTTTTTTCGAAAGATACCAAGATCGGAAATAATGTGACTATAGAACCTTATGTTGTTATTGGCTCTAAGGTAAAAATTGGGAATAACGTAATTATAAAATCTTTTTCACATTTAGAGTCTTGTAAAATTGAAAATGAAGTTGAGATTGGCCCATATGCCAGAATAAGACCTAATACAATTTTAAAAGAAGGATCCAAAGTAGGTAATTTTGTAGAGATAAAAAAAAGTATTTTAGGAAATAAATCTAAAGTTAATCATTTATCTTATGTGGGAGATACTCAAATTGGAAGATCAGTAAATATTGGAGCTGGTACAATTACTTGTAATTATGATGGAGTTAAAAAGAATAAGACAAAAATTAAAGATAAAGTATTTATAGGTTCAAACTCTTCCTTAGTTGCTCCAGTTACATTAAATGAAGATAGCATTGTTGGAGCTGGATCAGTAATAACAAAGAATGTTAAAAAAAAATCTTTAGCAATAACAAGAACGCCACAATTAGAAGTTAAGAATTATAAAAGAAAGAAAAATTAAAATATGTGTGGAATTATTGGAATATCAAGCAACAAATCTGTTTCAGCAAATATAATTAATTCTTTAAAAAAATTAGAGTACAGAGGATACGACTCAGCTGGTATCGCTACACTTTCAGACGGTGAAATCTATGAGGTAAAATCAGAGGGTAGAGTAGATAATCTAGAAAGTAATTTTGATTTAAAAAATTTGAAAGGAAATATTGGAATTGGGCATGTAAGATGGGCAACACATGGCATTCCTAATAGCATTAATGCTCATCCACATTCCTCTCATAACGTATCAGTAGTTCATAATGGAATTATTGAAAATTCTACAATACTAAAAAAATATTTGATTAACAAAGGGCACAACTTCAAATCTCAGACAGACACAGAGGTAATCGTTCATTTAATAACAGAACATTTAAAAACCTCAGAACTGGAGGAAGCTATAACAAAAACATTAAAACAACTCCACGGTAGTTTTGCACTTGGAATTGTATTCAAGGATATGCCAGATTTAATAGTTGGTGCAAGAAGAGGATCGCCTTTGGCAGTTGGTTATGGTCCAAATGAAAATTATCTGGGTTCAGACTCTTATGCTTTAAAATCAATGACAAATAAAATCACTTATCTAGAAGATGGAGAATTTTGTGTAATTAAAAAAGATCAAGTTCTTTTTTTTAATGATGAAGGTAAAAAAGTTAATAAAAAAATATTAGAATTATCATCAGACGAGGCTAGTTATGACAAAGGTGATTTTAAACATTTCATGGCTAAAGAAATTGAAGAACAACCTACAACAATCAAAACTGGAATTAAAGAATATATAGATAATGTAAACAATGAGATAAATATTTTTAATTTTCCATGGAAAATGGAAGAAGTTAAATCAATAACTTTAGTAGGTTGTGGAACTGCATACCATTCTTGTTTGATGGCAAAATATTGGTTTGAAGAACTTACTTCTTTAGATGTTAATATAGATATAGCCTCAGAATTTAGATATAGAAAAAATAGATTTAAAAGTGACACTTTATATATTTTTGTTTCACAATCTGGAGAAACTGCAGATACATATGCAGCATTAGATCTTTGTAATAAAAATAATATGAAAACTTGCGCTATTGTAAATGTAATTGAAAGTTCAATAGCTAGAGATTCTAATTTTGTATTACCAATTCATTGTGGTCCTGAAATAGGAGTAGCTTCAACAAAAGCATTTTTAGGTCAAATACTTGTTTTGTATATTTTGGCTTTAAAACTAGGATCATTAAGAAATGAAATTGAGAAAAAAGAATATCAAGATAAAATTAAAGACCTAAAAGATTTACCAAAATTGATACAAAAAACATTATTGCATGACAATGATATCCAAGCAATATCCTCAACATTTAATGAGGCAAAAGGTTCAATGTTCTTGGGTAGAGGTTACTCATACCCAATAGCTTTAGAAGGTGCATTAAAACTTAAAGAACTTTCATATATTCATGCAGAAGGATATCCAGCAGGTGAAATGAAACATGGACCACTAGCATTAATTGAAGAGGGTATGCCTGTAGTAGTTTTGGCACCGAGAGATAATTATTATAAAAAGACAATTTCAAATATGCAGGAAGTAATAGCAAGAGGAGCAAAAGTATTATTAATAACTAGTAAAAGTAAAGATGAAGTTATCTCAGAAAATATTTGGGAGACTATAGAAGTAGAAAATACAAATGATGATTTGCTTCCATTTCTTCTAACTATTCCACTACAAAAACTTGCTTATTACTCTGCTCTTAAAAAAGGTTATGACATTGATAAGCCAAGAAATTTGGCTAAATCTGTCACTGTTGAATAAACTTTAAACTCTGCTAAAACACCTCCAGGTTGAACATGAAAAATTGGAAAAAAAATAGTTGGAGAAAATACCCAGTTAAACACATACCAGTTTATCCAGATAAAAAAGAGCTGGATAAGGTTTTAGATAAGATAGGAACATTTCCTCCTTTAGTCTTTGCAGGAGAAACAAGACATCTTAAAAGTCAGTTAGCTGAGGTTGTAGATGGTAGAGCATTTTTACTTCAAGGTGGAGATTGTGCAGAAAGTTTTGCAGAATTTAACCCAGATAATATTAGAGATACATTTAAACTTATGTTGCAAATGTCATTAGTTTTGACTTATTCAGCATCTTTACCAGTTGTTAAAGTTGGAAGAATAGCTGGACAGTTTTCAAAACCAAGAAGTGCTCCAACAGAAATTAAAGATGGTGTAGAACTACCAAGCTACTTAGGTGATAATATAAATGCAATGGAATTTACGGAAAAAGCAAGAGTTCCTGATCCTAAAAGATTATTTAAAGCTTACTCACAGTCAGCAGCAACTCTTAATCTTATTAGAGCTTTCTCCAAAGGAGGTTTTGCAGATTTAAACAAAGTCCACTTATGGAATTTAGATTATATTAAACAAAGCCCACAAGCTAAAAAATTTAAGGATCTTGAGGACAAAATTGCTGATGCTATAGCTTTTATGAGAGCATGTGGAATTACCTCAGATTTTAATAATCGATTGTACACAGTTAATTTTTGGACATCACATGAAGCTTTACTTCTACCTTTCGAGGAATCAATGACTAGAACAGATTCTACCACTGGTGAAAATCATGATACTTCAGCTCATTTTGTTTGGATTGGAGATAGAACCAGACAATTAGATGGCGGTCATGTTGAATTTTGCAGGGGTATAGAAAATCCAATTGGAATTAAATGTGGACCAACTTTAAAAGCTGATGATTTAATTAATCTTTGTAATAAAATTAATCCAAAAAATGAAAAAGGTAAAATTACTTTGATATCAAGATTTGGTGCAGATAATGTATCAAAATTTTTACCAAAATTAATTAGAGCAATAAAAAAAGAGGGATTAAATGTGATTTGGTCGTGTGATCCTTGTCATGGAAACACAATTAAAGCAGCTACAGGTTTCAAAACAAGACCATTCAATAGTGTTTTAAAGGAAGTAAAAGAAGTTTTTGCATGCCATCAAAGTGAAGGAAGTTATGCAGGTGGTCTACATATCGAATTAACTGGTCAAGATGTAACTGAATGTATAGGTGGTGCTCAAAAAATATCAGAAAAAGATTTATCTTCTAGATATCATACTCATTGCGATCCAAGACTTAATGGAAATCAAGCATTAGAGCTTGCATTTTTGATCTCTGATGAGATTAAAAAGAATAGCTCATATTCAAAAAATGCAGACAGAGCGGCATCTTAATACATTGTAAAATTACAGATAATAAATATTTTTAAAACATGCGACCTTCTGAAAAAGTAAAATTCATATCTAATTGGATTAAAGATTATGTAAATAATATGCCAACAAAGGCAGAGTCATTAGTAATAGGAATTTCTGGAGGAATTGACTCATCAGTATCAAGCACACTTAGTGCAATGACTGGTTTAAAAACGATTGTTTTATCAATGCCAATAAAACAAAAATCTCATCAACATGATTTGAGTTTAAAACATCAAGATTGGTTAATTAAAAATTTTAAAAATGTTGAAGCCCATACAATTAATTTAGATGAATTATTTTTAGCATTTAACGCAAGTTTATCTAAATTTGATAGTGAACATGGTATGGCTAATTCAAGAGCAAGACTTAGAATGACTACTCTTTATCAAGTGGCTGCTGCCAACAAAGGAATTGTTGTAGGAACAGGAAATAAAGTTGAGGATTTTGGAGTAGGGTTTTATACAAAGTATGGTGATGGAGGCGTAGATATCTCACCAATAGCTGATTGTAATAAAACTCAGGTATGGGAATTAGGAAAAGAGCTTGGAATTTTACAAGAGATTATTGATGCACCTCCAACTGATGGATTATGGGATGATGGTAGAACTGATGAAGGTCAACTTGGATTAAAATATAATGAATTAGAAGAAGCTATGGAGAATCCAAATTCTCCGAATCGTAATAAATACGAAAATATTAGAAAACAAAATATGCATAAAATGGAGCCAATTCCTGTATGCATAATTCCAAATTAATCAAATAGATTCACAAATCTATAATTTAAGTATATCTCTTCAAATATGAGTTTGGATATTTTTTTAACAAATAATCTTACTAAAAAAAAAGAAAAATTTATTCCTCAGGATAAAAATAATGTGAGAATGTACGTTTGTGGTCCAACAGTTTATGATGATCCACACATTGGTAATGCCAGACCATTAGTTATATTTGATATTTTATTTAAAATTTTAAAAAAAGAATATCCAAATGTAACTTATGTGAGAAATATAACAGATGTAGATGATAAAATAATTAAATCTGCACAAGAAAATAAAATTACTATTTTAGATCTTACAAAAAAAATTACTCAAAACTTTAACGAAGATTGTATTTATCTAAATTGTGAAAAACCAAATCATGAGCCTAAAGCTACCGAGCATATTTCTGAGATGATAGAAATGATCTCTGAATTAATTAAAAAAGGTTTTGCATACGAAAATATGAAGCATGTTTATTTTGAAGTCAAAAAATTTAAAGATTATGGACAGCTATCAAATAAAAAATTAGATGAATTAGTTGCAGGATCAAGAATTGAAGTAAGTGATAATAAAAAAAATCCTGAAGATTTTGTTCTATGGAAACCATCACAACCAGAAGAACCATCATGGAGTTCCCCTTGGGGCAAAGGGAGACCTGGTTGGCATTTAGAATGCTCAGCTATGTCAAAAAAATATTTAGGAAAAGAATTTGATATTCATGGAGGAGGTATTGATTTGCTATTTCCTCATCATGAAAATGAAATCGCCCAATCCAGATGTGCAAATGATAGTAAGGTATTTGCAACTTATTGGTTACATAACGCCTTCATCACAATGTCCAATGAAAAAATGGCAAAATCTCAAGGTAATATTTTAAAAATTAAAGATTTTAGAAATAATAAAAGTGGTCAAGTTTTAAGATTGGCTTTAATGAGCGCACATTACCGACAGCCATTAGATTGGAATGATAAGCTTTTAGAGGATTGTGAAAATACAATTAGTAAATGGTACAATGTTTATTCAAACAATGTATCAAATCTAAAAATTTCATATCACATTCTAAAACCTCTTTTTGATGACCTCAATACACCAGGCTATATTGCCAATTTGCATAAACTTTATGATGAGGCATCAAAAGGGTCTGATGAAGATAAGAGATTATTTGTATCCGCATGTAATTTTGTTGGATTATTGAATGAAACTAAAGAGGATTGGCTTAAATTTAAGAAAAGCAATGTATCAATTTCTGAAAATGAAATTTTAATTAAAATTAATAAGAGAAATCAAGCCAGATTAAATAAAAATTATAAGGAAGCTGACAAAATTAGAGATGAGCTTTTAGACAAAGGTGTTTTAATAGAGGATAAAGATGGTAAAACGATCTGGAAATTTAAATGAGTAAAGATCGCTTATATATATTTGATACAACACTACGTGATGGTGCACAAACTCAAGGAGTAGACTTTTCACTTGATGATAAAGAAAAAATATCATTCTCTCTTGATACGTTAGGTGTTGATTATATTGAAGGAGGATGGCCTGGAGCAAATCCTACAGATACTGAATTTTTTAATAAGGATCATAACTTTAAATCCGCAAAATTAACATCATTTGGTATGACAAAAAAAACTGAACATAGTGCTGATAATGATCCAATGCTTTCTTCATTAATAAATTCAAAAAGTTCATCAGTATGTTTGTTTGGTAAATCATGGGATTTTCAAGTTGATGTCGCCCTTGGTATTTCAAATGATCAAAATCTTTCAAATATTAGTGAAAGTGCAAAACATATAGTAAAATCTGGAAAAGAATTTATGTTTGATGCAGAACATTTCTTTGATGGGTACAAATCGAATCCCGAATATGCAATTACTTGTTTAAAAGCTGCCTATGATAATGGTGCTAGATGGGTTATTTTATGTGATACAAATGGTGGTACTCTTCCTCATGAAGTAGATAAAATTGTTAAAGAAGTTATTAAACATATTCCTGGTAAAAATTTAGGCATTCATGCTCATAATGACACTGAAAATGCAGTAGCTAATAGTTTAGTTGCAGTTCAAGCAGGAGTAAGACAAGTTCAGGGTACATTAAATGGACTAGGAGAGAGATGTGGAAATGCAAATTTAGTATCACTAATTCCTACGTTTTTTTTGAAAAAAGATTTTTATGAAAATTATGAGCTAAATATTAAACGTGAAAATTTAAAAAACTTAACTCAATGCTCAAGGTTATTAGATGAATTATTAAATAGAAAACCAAACAAAAATCTTCCTTATGTTGGAGCTTCAGCTTTTTCTCATAAAGGTGGAATGCATGTTTCAGCTGTTCAAAAAAACCCTAAAACTTATGAGCATATTAATCCTGAAGAAGTTGGAAATTCTAGAAATATTGTAATTTCAGATCAGTCTGGACAATCAAATATAATGTCAAGATTGAATTTAATAGGAATTAAAGTTGAAAAAAGTGATCCAAAAATTAAAAAACTTTTAGATGAAGTGAAAGATAGAGAATTTATTGGTTATAGTTATGATGGTGCTGATGCATCTTTTGAATTATTGGCCCGAAGACTAATGGGTGAGATACCAAGGTATATTTCTATTAATGAATATGATGTTTCAGTAAAAAAAGACAATACAGGAGAAATTGTTTCATATGCAAAAGCTCAATTAGAGGTAGATGGAAATAAAATTTTGTGTGAAGGACAAGGAAATGGTCCTGTAAATGCATTGGATAATGCTATTAGAAAGAATGTTAATAAGCTTGCTAAATATTCAGAATATTTAAAAGATTTAAGACTGGTTGATTATAAAGTTAGAATTTTAAATACTGGTACAGAAGCTGTAACAAGAGTAAGTATAGAGAGCACAGACTCGAAAGGTGTTAACTGGTTTACTATTGGAGTATCACCAAATATTATTGATGCTTCTTTCAAAGCCCTAGTTGATAGTTTAGATTATAAGTTATTCAAGGATAAAGCCCCTGGAAGTTTGTAAGAATGAAAATTAAAAAATTTTCAGAAAAACCATCTGACCTAAAAAGTAGAATAGGCGCTAAACCAATAGTTTGTTATCCAAATACCAATATTGAAGAAAAAAATTTAAGTATTTTACATAGTGCTAGAGAACATTTGGTCAAAAAGGACGAAGTTATAATACCTCCAAGAGATGCAAAAACTTTTGAAGTAAAATTTGGTGAGTTTTTTAGAATCGAAAGCGTGGAAGGGCCTCAGGTAGGAGATTTAAATTTATTTAATTTAAATAATTTAGAAGAAAAATTTTATTCAGGAAAAACAAGAGCTCTTTATGGTACTCATCTTTCAGTAGGTGATAAAATGTTTAGTAATTTTCCCTATCTTAGATCTTTAGCAACAATAACTTGGGATACATTAGATTGGTATGATTATGATAAAGATGGAGGATCGGTTCATGATGTAATTGGTACAAGATGTGATCCATATACCTCGAAACTTTTAAATGACAACGATTATCATCATTGTTGTCATTCAAATTTAACAAGAGCTTTGGTTAAAGAAAAAAGTTTTCAATTAGACGATGCAGAAAAAATAGTTCATGATGTATTAAATGTTTTTATGTTAACTGGATTTACCAATGATACTAAACAATACTTTATGAAAGCAAGTCCTGTAAGACCTGGTGATTATTTAGAGTTTTTTGCTGAAACAGATTTACTAGGCGTACTTTCTGCTTGTCCAGGTGGTGATTGTGGATCTGAACATTCATCTGATGTAGCAAAATGTTATCCTTTAAAAGTTTCCATTTTGAAAGTGGATCCTAAATATTTAAATGATATCAAACCATCAGCTATTTCAAAGTATAATAGGAATCATGGCATAGATTAATGTCTGTTAACAATATTTCTTTCATTCTACACAAGCCTCAACTCTCAGAAAATATAGGAGCGTGTGCAAGGGGGATGAAAAATTTTAATTTTAATAAACTTATTGTTATTGATCCTAAACCAATATTTCCAAATGATAAAATTTTAGCAACCTCAGTAGGAGCAAAAAATATAATTAATAAAGCTAAGAATTTTGAAAGTTTAGAAAAATCTTTAAAAAATATTGATATTGTAATTGCAACATCAGCACGATTTAGAAATAAAAATATTAAACATATTCAGTTAGAAGATTTAAAAAAACTTAATTATAAGAAAAAAGTGGCTTTTTTATTTGGTTCAGAAGCATCTGGTTTATCAAACAATGAAATAAGCTACTCAAATTATACTCTTCAAATTCCAACTAATTCTGATTTTAAATCATTAAATCTATCTCACAGCCTTATAATAATAGCACAATATCTATCAAGTATTATTAATTCAAAAGCTTCATCTTTTAAGAAATCAAATAAAATAAAATCTGCTTCTAAAAAAGAGATAGTTGCTATGGCAAATCTTTGCATAGATAATCTTGAAGAGATTAATTTCTTTAAATCAAAAGAGAAGAAACCGATAATGCTTGAAAACTTAAGGAATATTTTTTATAGGATGGAATTATCAACCAAAGAAACACGTATTTTATCAGGAGTATTTGCACGTTTAGGTAAAAAACGTTGATTGACAAAATGACGAGTAAGTTTATAAAGCCAACTATTAAATGACAAAAAGATTAAACTCAAAGCATAAAGTAGACAGAAGATTAAAAGTTAACCTTTGGGGAAGACCTAAAAGCCCTTTTAACACTAGAGCTTATGGACCGGGACAACATGGTCAAACAAAGACATCAAAGCCATCTGATTATGGAATACAGCTTCAAGCTAAACAAAAATTAAAAGCCTATTATGGTAACATTAACGAGAGACAATTTAGAAATATCTACAAAAAAGCAGCAATGCTTAAAGGTGATACAGGTGAAAACTTAATTGGCCTTCTTGAGAGAAGATTAGATGCTGTGATCTACAGATCAAAATTTGCAACAACAATATTTTCAGCTAGACAATTAATCAATCATGGCCATGTAAAAGTAAATGGTAAAAAAGTGAATATCGGAAGCTATTTAGTTAGGGAACAAGATACAATTGAGATAAGAGACAAATCTAAACAACTTGCAATAATTGATATTGCTCTTGCAAATAAAGAGAGAGAAACTCCGGAGTATATTCAAATGGATGAAAAAAACAAAAAACTAAAATTTGTTAGAATTCCAAAATTTGAAGAAGTTCCATATCCAATTGTTATGGAGCCCAATTTAGTAATCGAATATTACTCAAGATAATTAGCTTTTAGCTTTAAAACTTATATTTTTACTTTCAAAAAGTTTTGCTAGCTCACCACTCTCGTACATTTCTTTAACAATATCACATCCACCAATAAATTCATTTTTCACATAAAGTTGAGGTATTGTTGGCCAATCACTAAATACCTTAATACCTTCTCTTAAATTTTGATTTTCTAATACATTTACTCCTTTAAAATTTACTTGAAGAACTTTTAAAATGTTAGACGTAGCCATTGAAAATCCACATTGCGGAGCGTCAGGTGTGCCTTTCATAAATAAGCAAACCTCGTTTTTTTCAATTTCGTTTTTTATTAAATCTTTTATTGGTTGATCCATTTTAACTCTCCTTTGTTTTAATTGCTAATGCATGCAGCTCATTGCCCATTCTACCTTTTAATGAGTTGTAAACCATTTTATGTTGCTCAATTTTACTTTTTCCAGAAAATTGAGACGAAGTAATGGTAGCTGAATAATGATTTCCATCACCTGCCAAATCTTGTATTTCAACAATTGCATCTGGCATTGCCTCTTTTATAAAATTCTCAATTTCTTTTAAGTCCATAGCCATCATTTACTCATATAGTTTGTAAGCCAACTTTTATTAGAAGTTGATAATTCGTCAATTGTAACTTTTGTCTTATCATTAATATATACTTCATTTTCACTAATTGTACCAAGTTCATCAAAATGGACTGCATTTTTATTCAATATATCAGCTACTTTTCTATAATCTTTTTTGTTTATTTCCAAAATATATCTACCTTGATCTTCAGCGAATAAGTATTCTATCTCATTAATTAGATATTTAGGTTTCTTAATATTTATTCCTTTTTTTCCTTTAATACACATTTTTGCAACCGCAGTAATTATGCCACCTAAAGAAACATCATGAGCACTCTGTATCAATTTATTATCAATCAATTTAAGCAATGTTTCTCCATTATTTTTCTCATTAAATAAATTTACTTCAGGTGGAGGTCCATTTTTTTCATCTAAAATAATCCTTGCAAATAAACTTTGATCAATATGTCCTTCAGTTTTTCCAATTACTAAAACTAAATTATCAACTTTTTTAAAATCCATAGTAATCATATTTTTATAATCTTTAATTAAACCAACTCCGCCAATTGCAGGTGTTGGTTTTATGCCTTGGTCTTTTGTTTGGTTATAAAAAGATACATTTCCAGAAACAACTGGGAACTTTAAATAATCGCTTGCCTCACCAATCCCCTCAACACATTCAACAAACTCACCCATGTTTTCCTCATTTTCAGGACTTCCAAAATTTAAACAGTTAGTTATAGCAATTGGTTTGGCCCCTACAGAGATAAGATTTCTAAAACTTTCACATACTACTTGTTTTCCGCCAGTTAAAGGGTGTGCCCAACAATAAACTGCAGAGGAGTCTATTGATGCAGCAACAGCTTTATCTGTCCCATGAACTCTTACAACACCTGCGTCTCCTCCAGGTTTTTGTATTGTATCTCCCATTACAGTATGATCATATTGTTGCCAAATCCATTCTTTGCTACACACATTAGGATTTGTTAAAATTTTTTTTAAAGTATCAATAATTTTTAAATGTTTAATATCTTCTTTTTTAATCTTATTTTTTTTAGGAAGTTTTGCTTTTTTCCATTTACGATTGTACATAGGAGAGTTTTCAACTAATGTATTAACTGGAATGTCTGCTACCCTTTCTTCATCAAAATAAAGTTCTATTTTTTTAGATTTAGTAGTTTTACCTATTACTGCAAAATCTAAGTTCCATTTATCAAATATTTTTTTTGCATGATCTTCTTTACCGTTTTCTAAAACAATCAACATTCTTTCTTGGCTCTCAGAAAGCATAATTTCATAAGGAGTCATTTTAGTTTCTCTACAAGGCACTTTGTTTAAATTAATTTCAATACCAAGGTTTCCTTTTGATGCCATTTCAATACTTGAGGAAGTTAATCCGGCAGCACCCATATCCTGAATGGCTATAATTGAATCTCCAGCCATCAACTCTAAACAAGCCTCTAGTAAAAGTTTTTCAGTAAATGGATCTCCAACTTGAACTGTTGGTTTTTTTTCCTCAATTTTTTCATCAAAACTAGCTGAAGCCATACTTGCACCATGGATTCCATCTCTTCCGGTTTTAGATCCAACATAAATGACAGGCTTATTTAAACCAGCTGCTTTAGAGTAGAAAATCTTATCTTTTTTTACTAATCCTAAAGTCATCGCGTTAACTAAAATATTACCATTATACGAACTATCAAAACTTGTTTGACCTGCTATTGTAGGAACACCCATGCAGTTTCCATAACCGCCTATACCATGAACAACACCTCTTAATAAATTTTTTGTTTTTTTATGTTGTGGTGATCCAAAATGAATTGAGTTTAAGTTAGCTATTGGTCTCGCACCCATTGTAAACACATCTCTCATTATTCCTCCAACACCAGTGGCAGCACCTTGGTATGGTTCAATAAATGAAGGGTGATTGTGACTTTCTATTTTAAAAACTATTGCATCATTATCATCAATATCGATAACACCAGCATTTTCTCCAGGACCTTGAATAACTTTCTTTCCTTTAGTAGGTAGCTTTTTTAAATGTAATCTTGACGATTTATAAGAACAATGCTCATTCCACATTGCAGAAAAAATACCTAGTTCTGTGATATTAGGAGTTCTCTTTAATAGCTCACAAATTTTAGCGTATTCATCTTTCTTTAAACCGTGATCGACTGCTATTTGTTCGTTTACAATCATTTTAAGTTGTTTATTAAGTTTTTAAAAAATAATGACCCATCTTCACCAGATAAAGATGTATCAATCATTCTTTCAGGATGGGGCATCATGCCTAGAACATTTTTTTCTTTATTAAATATACCAGCAATATTTTTTATAGACCCATTAGGATTAAATTTATCTTCTACTTTTCCGTTTTCATCACAATAATTTATGGCTATTTGATTGTTATCTTCAATTTCTTTTAACTGATCTTTAGTACAAAAATAATTTCCTTCATTATGAGCAATATGAAATTCTAAAACTTCATTATTAACATTTTTAAAATATTTATTTTGTTTATTGTTAATTTTTACAAAAACATTTTTACATATAAATTCCAAATATTTGTTTCTAAGTAAAACACCAGGAACTAAACCAGTTTCAACCAATATTTGAAAACCATTACAAATACCCATCACCATACCACCTGAATTTGCAAAATTAATTACCGAATTCATTATTTTAGATTTAGATGCCATACTTCCACATCTTAAGTAATCACCATAAGAGAAACCACCTGGTAAAACTACCAAGTCACTTTTTGGTAATTCAGCATCTGCATGCCAAACCATTTTATTTTTAAATCCAAATTTCTTTAGAGCAACCTCCATGTCTCTATCACAATTTGAACCAGGAAAAGTAATAACTGACGATTTCATTAATTACTTTGGATCAATAATTTTATAATTTTCTATTACAAGATTTGCTAAAAGTTTTTTACACATTTCATCAACTTTTGCTTTTGCTTTGTCTTTATCGTTGTGTTTAGTGTCTATTTCAAAATATTTACCTTGTCTAACTTCATTAACATCATCAAAACCCATTCCATTTAGAGTTTGTTGAATAACTTTACCTTGTGGATCAAGAACATCTTTTTTTAAAGTGATGATTATTGAAATTTTCATTTTTTCTTTCTTTTGACTGAAGATAAGTTAGTTACATTTACTGCTGTAATATTGGATTGCTCATGAAGTATACCTAATCTTTTAGCAACCTCAGTATAAGCTGGAATTAAATCACCCAAATCTTTTCTAAATCGATCTTTATCTAATTTTTTTTCTGTAATACTATCCCATAATCTGCACGTATCAGGACTAATTTCATCTGCTAAAATAACCTCATTTTTCCCATCAATTTTAATTCTTCCAAATTCTAATTTAAAATCGATAAGTTTAATTCCAACACCCCTAAACATCCCAATCATAAAATCATTAATTCTTAAAATCATTTTTTTAACATTATCGATTTCTGTTTTTGAGGCCCAATCAAATGCTAAAATATGCTCTTCAGATATTAA
This sequence comes from uncultured Pelagibacteraceae bacterium, assembly GCA_902542855.1. Classification (GTDB taxonomy): domain Bacteria; phylum Pseudomonadota; class Alphaproteobacteria; order Pelagibacterales; family Pelagibacteraceae; genus Pelagibacter. The sequence continues at coordinate 23,067 of CACBWE010000008.1, forward strand.
TGGGTCGCCAAGTTTATCATCTTTTAAGCAGTATTCGATTAAAGGTTCTTTTAATACAGTGCCGTCCTCAATACCCAATCTTTTAGTAATTGAACCTGTTGCAACATTTCTTATAATGAACTCGATTGGAATTATTTCCACAAGCTTTATAATTTGCTCACGCATATTTAATCTTTTTACTAAATGATTTTTAATTCCTATTTGAGACAGGTTAGAGAGTATATGTTCAGATATTCTGTTGTTTAAAACACCTTTACCTTCAATGATAGATTTTTTTTGATTATTGAATGCGGTTGCATCATCTTTAAAATATTGAATTACTAAATTCTTATCATTAGTTGCATAAATAATTTTAGCTTTTCCTTCGTATAATTTTTTTTCTTTTTTCATTATTTGAAAACTCTTCTAAAAATAAAATTTACATTTTTAAAGTGTTTAGAATAATTAAATATAGACTTTAGTTTTTTTGGTGAAATTTTACTCATTATAAGTTTATCAGATGAAACGACGTCAATTAAATTTAGATTTTCTGCAAAACATTTTTTTGCATAAGATTGTACCATTTTATATGATTTCTCTCTGCTTAAACCTGTTTTAGTTAACTCCAACATAACTTCTTGAGAAAAAATTAAACCTTTTGTTAAATTTAGGTTTTCAAGCATTTTTTTAGGATAAACTATAATGTTATCTAAAATATTTGTAAGCCTAACCAAAGCAAAATCGGTAGTTATGTTAGCATCTGGTCCAATATTTCTCTCCACACTTGAGTGAGAAATATCTCTTTCATGCCATAGAGCAATGTTTTCAAGAGCCGGTACAACTGTACTTCTAACCATCCTAGCTAAACCTGTTAAATTTTCGCTTAAGATTGGATTTTTTTTATGAGGCATTGCAGAAGAGCCCTTTTGATTTTTAGAGAAATATTCCTGTAATTCATAAACTTCAGTTCTCTGTAGGTGTCTTATTTCAATAGCAATTCTTTCAATTGATCCTGCAATAATTCCTAAAATTGAAAAATAAAAAGCATGTCTATCTCTTGGTATTACTTGTGTAGATATTGGTTCAACTTTTAAACCTAATTTCTTAGCCACATGTTTTTCAACATTAGGATTAATATTGGCAAATGTACCAACTGCACCTGAAATTGCACATGTAGAAACTTCATCAATGGCATCATTAAGTCTTTTTCTATTTCTTTTAAATTCCTCATAAAACGAAGCTAATTTTAAACCAAAAGTAATTGGTTCAGCATGGATACCATGACTTCTTCCCATACACGGTGTAAATTTATACTTTTTAGCCTGCCTTTTTAAAACTTTTAAAAGTTGATCTATATCTTTTAAAATCATTTTACCTGATTGAACTAATTGAATGTTAAAACTAGTGTCTAGAACGTCAGATGAGGTCATACCCTGGTGAAGGTATCTAGCTTTAATTCCAGCTTTTTCAGTAACAGAAGTTAGAAAAGCTATTACATCGTGTTTAATTTCGGCTTCTATTTTGTGTATTCTGTTTACATTAATTTTAGCTTTTTTTCTTACAACAGAAGCTACACCTCTTGGAATTTGTCCAAGCTTTTCCATTGCCTCAGCAGCTAAAACTTCTACGTTTAACCAGATTTTATATTTATTTTCCTCTGACCAAATATCAGTTAATTCTTTTCGAGCGTATCTTTTAATCATTAGTTATAAATATGGGGGCTTTGAATAACCTTTAGCAGATTCTGTAAAGATTTCATAACCATTTTCAGTAATTCCTAAAGTATGTTCAAATTGTGCTGATAAAGATTTATCTTTTGTAACAGCTGTCCAGCCATCATTCAACATTTTAACATCGTATTTACCAGCATTAATCATTGGTTCTATAGTAAATGTCATACCAGGTCTTAATTCCATTCCTGTATTTTTTTTACCATAATGCAAAATATTTGGAGACTCATGAAATGTTGTACTTATTCCGTGACCACAAAAATCTCTAACGACTGAAAACCCTTTATGTTCTACAAAAGATTGAATTTCATAACCAATATCTCCTAATTTAATTCCAGGTTTTAAAATTCTAATTGCTCTCATCATAGATTCATAAGTAGCATCTATAAGATTTTTTAACTTTACTGGAGTTTTTCCAATACAAAACATTCTACTTGTATCACCATAATGCTCATCAACGATTGCAGTTACATCAACATTTACGGCATCACCTTCTTGTAAAATTCGATCAGAAGGTACACCATGACAAACTACATGATTTAAAGATGTGCATAATGATTTTGTAAAACCTCTATAATATAGTGGAGCAGAGTAGCCACCATTATCTCTTATAAATTCATATCCTAGTTTATCAATATAATCAGTGGAAATACCTTCTTTAATATTTTCTGTTAACATATCTAAAGTTCTTGCAGCTAAATTTCCTGCAATTCTCATTTTTTCAAATTTTTCTTTATAATCAGTCATCAATAATTTTTAATTTTTTATCTATAAAAATTCTTTTAGAATTTATATCACATCTATAAGCAAAAAAATTAACACCAGCTTTTTTAGCAATTAAATAAGTCTTATAGTATTCTTCATCTATATCTTTAGCTATTTTAAAATATTTCATATTTTGTATTTGAACTAAAAATATTAAGTATGTTTTATAACTTTTTTTTATGGCATCAATAAGGGTTAATAAATGCTTAGTTCCCCTAGCTGTTGGGGCATCTGGAAATTCAGCAGTATCCTTATTTCTAAATAAAGTAACATTTTTCACCTCAACAAACATTTTTTGACCCTTTTTTTCTAATAAAAAATCAAATCGTGTTTCTTTATTAAAAAAAACCTCTGGTTTTATAATGTCATTATTCTTTAGTTCGTTTACCAAATTATTTTTGAGACCATGTTCAATTATTCTATTGGCCATATGAGTATTTACGCCTACTAAATTTTTTCTAGATTTAATAATTTCTAATCCATATTTAAGCTTTTTTTTTGGATCGTTATTAGGAAGCAAATAAACTTCATTTCCTTCATCTAACAAACCTTTCATTGATCCTGTATTAGGACAGTGAGCTGTGACAATTTCCTTACCTATTTTTACATCAGTAAAAAATCTTTTATATCGTTTGATTAGTTTGCCTTTTATTAAAGACTTGGTAAATTCCATTACTAAATTATATATTTCATATGGATAAAAAAGCAAAAGTAAATGCATCAATATTAATCATTGGTAATGAAATTTTGTCTGGTAGAACTCAAGATACAAACACCTCAACTTTAGCAATATGGTTAAATTCAATTGGAGTTAATGTTGCAGAAGTTCGAGTAATTCCAGATGTTGAAAATATAATTGTTGATACTTTAAATTTGCTTAGGTCAACATATGATTATATTTTTACAACTGGAGGTATAGGACCAACGCATGATGATATTACTGCTCAATCCGTATCAAAGGCTTTTGGAATAAAATATGAAGTTCACAATGAAGCTTTTAAAATTTTAGAAAAATATTATCAACCAGGTGAATTTAATGATGGAAGACAAAAAATGGCGTGGATGCCAGAGAACGCAAAATTAATTTTAAATCCAACAAGTGGCGCCCCTGGTTTTAATGTTGAAAATGTTTTTTGTTTACCAGGAGTTCCATCTATTTTGAAATCAATGCTGGGCGGATTAACCAACAGTATAGTAGGTGGAGAACCTATTAAAAGTCTTACTATAAGTTTAAAAACTGTGGAGAGTGAAATAGCAAATTCTCTAACAAAAGTACAGAATGAAAACCAAGATGTTGAGATAGGAAGTTATCCATTTTTCCACGCAGGTAAATTAGGTGTATCAATTGTAATAAGATCTGAAGATCAAAGTAAGATAAATAATTGTAATTCCCAAATTTTAAAATTTGTTAATGAAAAAAAAATTGAAATAGTGGATCGATAATGTTGTATTTTGCATATGGTAGCAATCTTCATCACTTTCAAATGAAACGTAGATGTAAAGACAGTATTTTTTTAAAAAAAATAAATCTAAAAGATTTTAAATTAACCTTTAGAAGCAAATATAGAGCTGCAGATATAGAGGCAAAAAAAAATTCAATTGTACCAGGTGCTTTATTTGAAATTTCTAAAAGTGATGAAAAAAAGTTAGATGTGTATGAAGATTTTCCAATACTATATAAAAAACATTATTTCAATTATTATGGAAAGAAAGTGATGACTTATACAATGGTTAAAAAATCTCCATTCAAATTTCCAACTGAAAGATATTTAAATGTTGTAAAAAAGGGTTATCAAGATTGTAAACTTGATAAAAGATTTTTACTTAAAGCACTAAGAACGTAAATAAGACTATAGATAATATTTATTATCTTCATTAACAGCTTTTTCTAATCTTAATAAAAAATCTGGGATAGCGCTTTTAACTCTACTCCATGTTGGTATGAAAGGAGCATCCATCGGATTTAAATAAAAATCTTCACCAGCTCTAATTATATTTCTTGAAAATAATTCAACTGCTTTTTCTTCAGAATGTGAGTCAAATTTCAAACCATTCATTTCAGCATCACCTCGATAAGCGTCAATTAAATCAAGTGCTGACCTATAGTATGTTGCTTTAAGTGATCTTAATTCTTCTCTACTAAACGAGTGACCTTGTGTAGCAAGTTTTTTGATAAAGGTTTTAATAATATCAATGGACATTCTTGATAGACCTTTATTTTCATCATCAATAGATAAATCCTGATGCTTGTGGTCATAAGTATCTGCTAAATCAACCTGACAGATGTTTTGTGGAGAAAAGTTTCTTTGCATTTCTGACAAAATTCCAATTTCTATTCCCCAGTCTGATGAAATTCTTAATTCAGGGAGAATGTTTCTCCTAAAAGAAAATTCCCCAGCTAGCGGGTATCTAAATGATTTCATAAAATCCAAATATTCACTCTTACCTATTGTTTTTTCTAAAGCGTTTAATATCGGAAATACTAACAGTCTGGCTACTCTTCCATTCATTTTATTATCTGCTACTCGAGGATAGTAACCTTTACAAAATTCAAAATTGAATAAAGGATTAACTACCGGGTAAAATAATTTTGCGAGCATCCTTCGATCGTATGTTTTTATATCACAATCATGTAAAGCAACTGATCTTGCACTATTTCTTGCTATTGACATACCAATACAATACCAAACATTTCTTCCTTTGCCTTTTTCATTTGGGGCTAGTGCTTTTTTTTGTAATTCTTTATCTAATTTTTTTAAATTTGGACCATCATTCCAGAGTATTGTGAAAGGGGTTTCTAATTTTTCGAAAAATGTCCATGCTTTCCTAGCCTGTTTTTCATTAGCTTGATCTAATCCTATTATTATATGATGCAGATAGTTAGTTTGAGCAATTTCAGAAACAATTTTTGGTAATGCATCTCCTTTTAACTCGCTATAAAGACATGGCAAGATAAGCTCCATTTTCCTCTCTTTTGAAAAACTTAAAAGCTCTTTCTCTATTTGTTTCGTTGACTTTGTTCCAAAGTCATGAAGTGTGGATATGATTCCATTTTGTGTAAATTCACTCATACAGTTTTTTATAAACTTTTATTTATTTTAACTAGAGCTATTTTAATCACATCTGCCCAGCCCTCAGGTGATGGCTTGTTGGTTGTAATTAAGTTATTTATTGGAATTTCATCTAAAGTGAATTTATCATTAAATACTAAGCAAGGAAAATCACTTGTTTTCAACATATCTAAGTCATTATAATTATCTCCAACTGCCACTGTTTTTACATTTTTATGATATTTTTTATAAAATCTAACAAATACTCGAAGAGCTTTAGCTTTATTTACTCTATCAGTTAAATTAATTACCCTGCCACCTTCTTGCAACGAAAGACCATCTTTTTTTATTATTTTTGATAATTGATTTTTTTCATTTTTAGTTCCATTAAATATAAAAGGAATAGTATATCTACGATCTAAAGCCATTTTCAGTTTTTTATCATTTAAACCAAAAATTAAACTTTGGTTTATATTATTCATTTCAGATAACCATTTGCATTTATTTTGTAGGTTTAATGGAACTATATTTTTAAAAATATAAAAAATATCCTCTTTTTCTCTACTAAGAATTAATTCTTTAGGTAAATCTGGATTTAATAAGTCTAAGCCATTAATAGCTGCGCCATTTTCAGAAATATATGGCAAATTTGAACCTAGCTCACTATTAAACTCTAAAATTTCTTTTTCAGTTTTGCTTGTATTAGGTATAATAAAAACATCTTTGGAAATTAGTTTTATTAAATAATTTTTTATCTCATCAAATTTAAATGTATCTCTGTGAAGAAGTGATCCATCAAGGTCTGTAAATATTAAAACTTTGAATGTTTTTTCCATTATTTAATATTTATAAAATATTCAAATAAATAACAATTTTACATATTATCCTTGTTCAATTATAAATATTAGCATAAACACTCATGAAATTCATTAATGCCCTCGTGGTGAAATTGGTAGACACAAAGGACTTAAAAAGTATTCAAAACTAAGGTTCCACTAATAAACTCAACGTTTTTTGATAAAATTGAACTAGTGTAGTTCTAGTGTAGTTAGTAGAATGACGAAATGTTTTACTACACTAGAAGTATACATGTCATTAAAAACTACACTAGAATAATTCTTGGAAAATTCGCTAAAAATTATAAAATTAAATTATGAGTTACATAAAAACAAACCTAACTAATAATGAAAAATTAAAATATCATTCTAGAATTTCTCTGAAACCAATTCTAATAAATTATTTTGCCTTAATAATAATAGGTTTTTTTGCTGGTTATGGAATCACAGATTGGTTTTTAGGATTAACTATATCTGTATTAATTTTTATTATTTACTTACCTTTTGTTTTAATTGATTATTTTGGTTCTGAGTTTGGTGTTACAGGAAAAAGAGTTATTAGCAAAAAAGGCATAATTAGTAGAAATGCCTCAGAAATGAACTTAAGTTCTATAGAAAGTGTTAATGTTGACCAAGGTATTATTGGAAGAATTTTAAATTATGGTACAGTTAAAATATCAGGAAGAGGAACTACAACAGTTGATTTTAAAAATATTGATGAACCGGTGAAAGTTAGAAAGTTAATACAAAATAAGGACTAATATGAAAAAGTATGTTTTAATTATATTTCTTTTTTTAACTAATTTTAGTTATGCTGGACAATATGAGATGGAGCAGGCAGCAAAGACTATACCAGGTGTTGCTGATGCTGCTTTTCAAGGAAGTTCTTCATTTTGGGTTGTAATGTCAAATCCAAACGCTGGTCATGATTATGATTATTATGGTTCTATGCTTTGTAATGGTGGACAACAAAATTTTGGTGTTAAAAAAGGTTATACAATTACCTTTTGGAATGCTTACACAAAAAAACCAATTAAAAAATTTAGATGTTTTTAAATAAAATTGGATTTATCCTAAAAATTTCTAGTGTAGTTCTAGTGTAGTTATAAAAAATTAATAATTTGATTTTTGATGATAAAAAAAGTAAGTAAACACAGTTCAAATAATGCCCTCGTGGTGAAATTGGTAGACACAAAGGACTTAAAATCCTTGCCGCTTGCGGAGTGCCAGTTCGAGTCTGGCCGAGGGCACCATTAAATGAGCAAACTTCATATCATTTCAGATAAAAATAAAAAATCTTCAAAGATCAAAAATTTATTGATTAAAAAAATCAATTCTAATCATTTTAGAAAAGAAAATCTTATCATTGTTATCGGTGGTGATGGCTTTATGCTTCAAACACTTAAAAAGAATAAGTATTCTAACAAACATTTTTATGGGATCAATTCTGGAAATTATGGATTTCTTATGAATAAATTTTCATCAAAAGATATTATTAAAAATTTATCAAAAGCAAACTTGGTTACAATTTCTCCTCTAGAAATGCTAGTTAAAACTAGAAATGATCAAATAAGAAGATCTATAGCAATTAATGAAGTATCTGTTCTTAGACAAAGTAGACAGGCTGCTTCATTGTCAATTAAGCAAGGTTCAAGACAAATAATTAAAAAATTAGTTTCAGATGGTGTACTAGTATCAACACCTGCAGGAAGCACGGCCTATAATCTTTCAGTTCATGGACCTATATTAAGTCTTCATTCAAAAAAATTATCAATATCACCAATAAGTGCATTTAGACCAAGAAGATGGAAAGGCAAGATAGTTAATGATAAAACTAAAATAGTTATAACAAACTTAAATCCAACTAAGCGACCTATTAGCGCTGTCGCTGATAATTTAGAAGTAAGAAATGCTAAGTCAATTACAGTTAAAACTAATAATAACATAAAGTTTAATCTTCTTTATGACAAAAATAGAAGTCTGCAAAAAAAGATTAAAATTGAACAAATAAGAAGAGAAACTAGTTAAATAAATGAAAAAACTTTTAAAGATCATGGTTCTTTATTTATTATGGATTATTCCAGTATTAGCTGATGAAAGATTTATTCCTTTAGAGCTCTTCACTGGCAGTGAAATAAGAGAAGATACTGAAATTAAATTTACAAACGCTAATTTGATATTTGGTGAAAAGAAAAGAAAAAAAATAGTTGGACCTGAGGATTGGAAAAATCCTCAAACTGGAGAAACAATTAAAGTTTATAAAAGAACAAGAAAAAGTCAAAGTGGACTTAAAACACAGTTATTTTCAGTCACTAATGATGGACAGTGTATAGGTAGAGTTTGGGATAGTAGACGTGGAGGGAGAATAATTGAAAATGGATGTAAATTTCCTTTAGGAGTTTGGAAAGAAGGTGAGACTAGATCATTTATAGGTGCTTCTGGTGGTAAGCCAAGAAAAATAGAATTGACTATTTTAAAATTAGGAAAGAAGCAGAAAGATAAAGTAAAATTTAATTGGAAACTTTATGATGGAAGTGGAACATTAATGGATGACAATGATTATACTTTTTCCCCTGGAAAAGCTATGACTAAGCTTAATGATAAAAAATTATAATTAATCTCTTCACAATACTTTAAGTTTTTTGGGTTTATTAAAAAAAATAATTAGTGTTGAATTTATTGAGTGATGGTGCCCCCGCACGGATTCGAACCGCGGACCTATTGATTACAAATCAATTGCTAAAATTTAAATAAACATTTGTTTACAACAATAATTTTGAAATATTTTTAACTTGGCAACAATCTGGCAACAATGATAGGATTTTATAATGTTTAAAATATTTTCAAAAATATTTATTATCTGTTCGGCTTTTATATTATTTGGTTGTGCTACCTCACAAGTAAGCATGGTTGGTGAAAAAGTTTCTTTGGCAAGTTATAAGAACATAGCATTAAGCGGTAATTCAGGAGTGCTAGGCCAAGCGGTTGCAAATGAGTTAGCTAGTAGAGGCTACAGAATTTCAAGTCCTGGTAAAACAAGCTCGCTTATGTTGAGACTTAATCTAAATGAAGCTGAAATTACAGAACCAAAAAATTTACAACTATTATCTAAAGAAGGTGTTGATGCTGTAATAGTAGTTAATGCTGTTGGTGGTTATGATCAAATGCCACAAAGTGCTAGTGTTCAAATTCTTGAAACTAAATCTCTTGAAATTTTAGCTGGAGTAAATTGGCAAAATGGCTGGGGAGGTCAGCAAGGTTCTATAGCAGATAGAGTAATGAGAAAAGGACTGACAAGATCCGCTAAAGAAATTGTTAATGCATTAGACGCATCTTATTCAAGTGCTGGTAAAAAAGTTCTTAATATCTTAACTGAATAATATTTATCGACTACTTGATTAAGCAACAATTCTGCAACAATCCTGCAACACTTATTGTCGTAAGAATAGTTTTTTGTATAAATAAATTTTATTAAAAAGTAAGTGAAGTGGTGCCCCCGCACGGATTCGAACCGCGGACCTATTGATTACAAATCAATTGCTCTACCAGCTGAGCTACAAGGGCATGCGCAATAATTATTAATTATTTGTTAAATAATCAACTCTTTTTTTTTAAATAACTAAGGTGATGAAACACTATTGCAGCACTATTTGAGATATTTAAACTTTCTATATCTTCACTAATATTAATTTTAACAAAAAAATCCGTATATTTACCTGTATGCATTCTCATACCAAATCCTTCTGATCCAAATAGAAGGATATTATTTCCTTCCCATTTAATGTCTGTAAAATCTCTTTGACCTTTTGCATCAAAACCATAAACCCAGAAATTTTTTTCTCTTAAATTTTTTAATGTAGAATTAATATTAGATACCTGAAATATATTTACATGCTCCATACACCCACTTGCAGATTTATACATCAACTTACTATCTTTAGGGAAATGTCTTTCTTTAATTATTAAACCGTCAATATTAAATGATGCAGCGCTTCTTATCAACGAACCAATGTTTCTTGGATCTGTAACTTCATCAAGACATACGAATGTTAAATTATTTTTACCTTTAATGAATTTTTTTAAGTCTGGTTGATCTAAATGCTCAATCTCAGCAACATAACCATTATGTATCAACTGTTCTTTTGAGGTATATTTGTCTAATTCTTTTTTTGATTTAAAGTAAACTTTGATATCCTGTAAAATATTTTTATTAGGGTTTTTTCTATGAATATTTTTTTTAGACTCCTCAGTTAAAAATACTCTTAAAACTTTTCTTTTAGGGTTTCTAAGAGCTTCGATTACTGCATGTTGACCAACAATGAAAAAAGATGATTTATTCATAAATTTGTAAGTGTTTTATAAGGTTTTTTTAATATTTTTCTATTAAATCACGTGTTGCATTTGCATAAATAAAATATATAAAACGCTTGTTATTTGAAGCTTTATTGAACAAGGGGACACTTCCCCAAAGGAGGGGTTCCAGAGCGGTCAAATGGGGCGGGCTGTAAACCCGTTGACTTCGGTCTTCGAAAGTTCGAATCTTTCCCCCTCCACCATTTTAATAAAATTTTGGATAACATGGAGTGTTACTCTTGGGGTTGTGCGGGTGTAGTTCAATGGTAGAACGCTAGCCTTCCAAGCTGGATGTAAGGGTTCGATTCCCTTTACCCGCTCCAAGAAATTAAAATTAGAAGAAACAAAAAAAAACTGAGGTATAAACGTAATGTCAAAAGAAAAATTTGTAAGAAATAAACCCCACTGTAACATTGGGACTATTGGTCATGTCGACCATGGTAAAACAACTCTTACTGCCGCGATTACAAATGTATTAGCACAAGCGGGCGGCGGAACTGCGGTTGCTTATGATCAGATTGATAAAGCACCTGAAGAAAAAGAGAGAGGTATAACAATTTCAACAGCTCACGTAGAGTATGAGACAGAAAAAAGACACTATGCTCACGTAGACTGTCCTGGTCACGCTGATTATGTTAAAAACATGATCACTGGAGCAGCGCAAATGGATGGAGCAATTTTAGTTGTTAATGCAGCTGATGGTCCAATGCCACAAACAAGAGAGCATATTCTTTTAGGAAGACAAGTTGGTATTCCTGCAATCGTTGTTTATCTAAATAAAGTAGATCAAGTTGATGATAAAGAAATGATTGAACTAGTCGAAGAAGAAATTAGAGAACTTTTAACTTCATACAAATACCCAGGTGATAAAACACCAATCGTTAAAGGTTCAGCTTTAGCAGCAGTTGAGGGTCGAGATGATGAAATTGGAAAAAATTCAATTTTAGAATTAATGAAAGCTGTTGATGAACATATTCCACAACCAGCTAGAGAGGTTGATAAGCCATTCTTAATGCCAGTTGAGGACGTATTCTCAATTTCTGGAAGAGGAACTGTTGCAACTGGTAGAGTAGAGTCAGGTGTTATCAAAACTGGTGAAGAAGTTGAAATAGTTGGAATTAGAGAAACTAAAAAATCAGTTTGTACAGGAGTTGAAATGTTTAGAAAACTTTTAGATTCTGGTGAGGCTGGTGATAACGTTGGAATTTTATTGAGAGGTATTGAAAGAACTGATATCGAAAGAGGTCAAGTTCTTTGTAAGCCTGGTTCAATTACTCCTCACACTAAATTTGAGGCTCAAGCTTATGTACTTAAAAAAGATGAAGGTGGTAGACATACTCCATTCTTTACTAAGTACAGACCACAGTTTTATTTTAGAACAACAGACGTTACAGGTGAAGTAGAATTACCAGCTGGTACTGAAATGGTTATGCCAGGTGATGATGCTAAATTTACTGTTAAACTTATTACACCAATTGCTATGGCAGAAAAACTAAATTTTGCAATTAGAGAAGGTGGAAGAACTGTTGGAGCTGGAGTAGTAACAAAAATTATAGAGTAACTCTATAAATAGGAGTGTAGCTCAATTGGTAGAGCGCCGGTCTCCAAAACCGGAGGCTGAGGGTTCGAGTCCCTCCGCTCCTGCCAATTTGAGCTGATATATTATGAGAAACCCGATTAAATTTATACAAGAAGTTAAGCAAGAGGCTTTTAAAGTAACGTGGCCAACTTGGAAAGAGACTTTGCAAGGTGCTTTAATGGTATTTGTTATGGCAGTTGTTATGTCTTTATTTTTCCTGTTTTTAGATCAGGTTTTGAAATTTTTCTTAGAACTTTTACTAAAAGTGAGTATTTAATGAAAAATTGGTACATAGTTCAATCTCATTCAAGCTTTGAAAATAAAGTTGCAGCCCTAATCAAAGAAGAAGCAGATAAAGCTAAAATTTCTGAAAAATTTGAGGAAATTATTGTACCAACTCATGATGTTACAGAAGTTAAGAGAGGTAAAAGGGTTCAAAGAAAAAAAAAATATTTTCCAGGGTATGTATTAATTAAAAGTGAGATGGATAATAATATTTATCACATGATTAAAAACATAAAGAGAGTTAGTGGTTTCTTGGGTACAAAAGGTATTCCTGTTCCAGTTTCAGATAAAGAGGTAGAGAAGATTTTAGGCCAGATTAAAGATGGTGTTGCTCAGCCTAAATCGGGAGTAGATTACAGTGTTGGTGAAAAAGTACAGGTCGTAGATGGCCCATTTGCTTCATTTACTGGAATGATTGAAGAAATAGATGAAGAAAAAGCTAGACTTAAGGTGTCAGTTTCTATATTTGGTCGTCCTACACCAGTAGATTTAGAATATAATCAGGTTGAGAAAGTAAGTTAATGGCAAAAGAAATTAGTGGATTTATAAAATTACAAATTAAAGGTGGTCAAGCCAACCCAGCTCCACCAGTTGGTCCTGCATTAGGTCAACGAGGTGTAAATATAATGGAATTTTGTAAAGCTTTTAATGACAAAACGAAATCAATGGCAGGCAAACCTGTGCCAGTTGAAATTACAGTATATAAAGATAAAAAATTTGATTTTAAAATTAAATCACCTCCAGCATCATTTTATATTAAAGAAGCTGTAAAACTGAAAGGTGGTTCAAATGAGCCAGGAAGAAACATTGTTGCTTCTATCTCCAAAAAACAATTAGAGAGTATAGCTAAAGAAAAAATGAATGATTTAAATGCACATGATATTGAAGAAGCTATAAAAATTATTGCTGGATCAGCTAGATCTATGGGTATTGAGGTAAAGGAATAATGACATCTAAAAGATATAAAAAATTACCTGAAAAGACTAAAGACTTGAACGCTGAGTCTATCGAAAAATTATTATCTGAACTTAAGAAAAACTGTACAACTAAATTTGATGAGTCTTTAGATTTAAGTTTCCAAATAAACAATAAACAAAAGAAAAGTGAAGTTAATATTAGAACAGTTGTTAACTTACCTGGTGGTACAGGTAAAAAAGTTAAAGTTGCTGTTGTTTGTGAAGATAATAAAGCTCAAGATGCAAAAGATGCAGGAGCAGATGTTGTGGGTGGTGATGAATTTGTTGAGAGAATTAAAGCAGGAGAATTAAATTTTGAAAAATTAATTTGTACACCAGGAATGATGATTAAACTTTCTAAATTAGGAAAAGTTTTAGGACCAAAAGGTTTGATGCCTAATCCTAAACTTGGATCGGTTTCAGATAACATCAAAGAGGCAGTAACTAATGCTAAATCTGGTCAAGTAGAAATTAGAAATGATAAAGATGGAAATATCGGAGTTAGTATTGGTAAAAAATCTTTCAGCGATGATAAATTATTAATGAATTTCAATGCAATCTTAGATGCTTTAGAAAAAGAAAAATCAAACAACACATTAAAGGGCGATTTAATAAGAAGTGTATTTGCTACATCTACAATGGGAGTCTCATACAAAGTTAAACTGGGGAAATCGATATAATTATGATGAACAAAGAACAAAAGAAAAATTATATTGAAGAAATGACTGGTAAGTTTGAAAACAGCAAAGCTGTCATGGTTACTCATTATCAAGGTTTGACTATGACCCAGTTAGATGAATTAAGAGCTAAAATGAGAGAACATGGCATCATTTTTAAAATTACGAAAAACAGAATTACAAAGTTAGCTTTAGAAAAAACAAAGTGTAAAGATTTATCAAATTTATTTACCGGTCCTACAGCAGTTGCGTTTGGTGAGGATGCTATCATGTCTGCAAGAATTCTTTCAAAATTTGCTAAAGATAACGAAAACTTAAAATTAATTGGTGGAATAATGGATGATGAGGTCTTAGATTCGGCCGGTGTCCAAAAAGTAGCAAGTTTACCTACATTAGATGAAGCAAGAGCCAATATTGTAGGTATTTTGAACGCTTCTGCATCCAAATTAATCAGTATTTTGCTTGCACATTCAGAAAAAATGAGTAGTTTGTCGGCAGAA
>CACBWE010000009.1 GCA_902542855.1 uncultured Pelagibacteraceae bacterium
CCAAACTGACCTCGCATATCACTGTCTTCTGGAACTTTTGCATCTAATGCTGGTTCAGGCGCAGGTATACATGTGCCATCCGCTATACCAACAATTACATGTTTTAACGGATCCCACTCATTCCAACTATTAACAATAGTTTTATTCTCATTCATAAGGATTAGTTTTTTATAATATTATGCTCAGGGCCGAAAGGAAATTTTGTAATATTTTCTACTGCATCTTTACCAATCACCAAAATATCGTGTTCTCTATATCCGCCTGCACCAGGATTACTCTCTGGTATCATTATCATTGGTTCCATAGAAACCACCATGTTTTCCTCAAGAATAGTATCAATGTCTTCTCTTAACTCTAAACCTGCTTCTCTACCATAAAAGTGGGAAAGCATACCAAATGAATGTCCGTAACCAAAAGTTCTATACTGAAGGTAACCAAGTTCAGCAAACAATTCATTTAACTCATGACAAATATCTGAACATTTAACACCTGGTTTAATCAATTCTAATCCTCGCTTATGTACTTTTACGTTTGCTTCCCATGCTTTGAGTGAGGCATCATTAGCATGATCTAAAAATAAAGTTCGCTCTAGCGCAGTGTAGTATCCTGAGATCATTGGAAAAGTATTTAAAGATAAAATATCTCCTTTAACTAATTTTCTATTAGTCTTTGGATTGTGAGCTCCATCTGTATTGATACCAGATTGAAACCATACCCAAGTGTCCATATACTCAGCCCCTGGATAACTTTTAACAATCTCTCTTTCCATTCTATCTCTTGCTGCAATTGCTACTTCGATCTCTGTATTATCTTCTCTAATATTTTTAACTATTTCTTCACCTCCAATGTCTGCAATTCTTGCACCATTTTTGATGATCTCAATTTCTTCATTCGATTTAATCATTCTAAGTTTCATTAGATCTTTTGAAACATCACTAAAAACAGAGAAAGTAAAAATAGACCCTATTTTTTCTCGCATATCTAACGTGACATGATCATTTTCTATTCCAATATTTTTTGGAGGATCATCCCTTCCAATAATTGAGACAATAGCTCTTAAGAAATTATCTCTTTTCCAATCAGTATAAATAACGTTATCACAATGAGATCTACGCCATGGTTGACTTGCATCAATGTTGGCTGAAATTGTTGAGATTTTATTTTGAGTGATCACACATCCGTAAGGTCTGCCAAAAGAGCAATAAATAAATCCGGTGTAATATGCAACGTTATGCATAGATGTTAAGATAACCATATCAAGACCATTTTGGTCCATCACTGATCTAAGTTTACTTACTCGATTGTTATATTCTTTATCTGTAAAAGGTAATTTTACTTTTTCACCGTTTTTAAGCTCAAAAAAATCTGGTCGTTCCATATTAATTTAATGCTATATATCTTTTGTTCCATCTCATTATTAAACTGTAATAAAATATAGATACAAAAAGAAAAAAACCGCCAATTATAGTATTTGTGGATGGTACTTCATTAATACCAAATAATGGCAACCAAACCCAAAAAATTCCACCTACAACTTCAGTTAAAGATAATAAAGTCAATTCTGCTGCTGGTATCGCTTTAGATCCAATTGAATATAAAATTAAACCAAAACAAACTAGTGTCCCGTGCAAAGAAAATAAAGCTCCATTATAGCTAGATGAAAAGAAAACTAAGTTGTTAGATAAAATCATAATTGTTGCAAACACAAAACAAAAGAAACCTGCAAAAGCTACTGTTGTGAATTTTGGTGTTTCTTTTCTCCATCTTAAAGTTACAGAGAAAACTGAGAAACCAATTGAGGCAGTTAAACCAAACACGAAACCAATTAATGATTTTTCACCAGTGTTTCCGAGTGCCATAATAATGATACCAGCTGTTGCAATTATTATTGACATCCACACATTAAGAGAAATTTTTTCTTTTAAAAATAAAAATGCCAATAATGCTGTAAAAAAAGGCATTGCTGCTAAACAAAGCAAAGTAACTGCAGCACTAGTATTTGTAATTGAATAAATAAATGAAATCATAGCGATCCCCAATCCAGATCCACCGATGATTCCAGATAAACCTATTTTATAATAGTTTTTGTAAAAATTTTTTCCTTCCTCAAAAAATAAATAAAGATTTAATAGAATAAAAATCGTTAAACCTCTGCCAAAAATGTACTGCCAAGGTACCAATTGAGGATTATCCATGTATCGAACTACTAATGGGCCAAACGACCATAATAAACCGGCAAAAAGTACAACTGGAATGGCTATTCTTGGATTTCTCAACTCTAACATATTCAGAAATCTAATTGTAAATAGAATTTTCCACAACAAAAATACGTTTCTAAACTAAGTTTTGATTTGAAAGATTGGGGAAAAAACAATCAACGATATCTCCTTTTTTAAATTTTGATTTACCTGCTGGTAACAAAACCCAAATATTTGATTTTACAAACGACTTAATTCTAAAAGACTCTTGACCTTTTAAAATTTCAACATTTATTTTTCCATTTTTAGTTGTGCTTAGTTGACTCTTTACAAATCTTGTGAAATTCTTTTTTTTATCAAAACCGTTCGTCAAAATAGCTTTAATAGATTTTTCTTCTGATAAACCTAAAGCATTTAAAATATATGGAA
Source organism: uncultured Pelagibacteraceae bacterium (assembly GCA_902542855.1). GTDB lineage: Bacteria > Pseudomonadota > Alphaproteobacteria > Pelagibacterales > Pelagibacteraceae > Pelagibacter. The sequence goes on from CACBWE010000009.1 coordinate 2,628, forward strand.
TTACAAAAAATCTAAAACATGCGGCTGAAGAGATTGGATTTCCAGGGAGTCCAAATATTGCCTTTTCTTTTCCTTTAATTTTCGCAAACATTATTGGTTTACCAGGCCTTATTGCAGCACTTTTAAAGTAGCTTGATAACTTAAATTTTTTAACAACGTCAGGTATAAAATCAAACTTACCTGCAGATACTGCGCCTGACGTAATAATAATATCATCTTTAGATTTAATTAATCTATTTATTTTTTGTTTAAAAATATTTTGATGATTGTCTCTTAATATACTTCCACTTTTAAAATTAAATAAAAAATTTTGATTTAAGTTTTTAATATAATGTGTGTTAGAATTTCTTACCATCCAATTTGGAATATTGTCTTTGTTTGATATTTCGTTTCCAGTTGAAAAAAATAATATATTAATCTTTTTTTTTACTTTAATTTGTTTAATACCTAAACTCTTAAAAGCTAAAATATGGTTTGGGTGAACAATTGTATTTTTTTTTATTACAACTTCCCCTTTTCTATAATCTGAGCCTGCAAACCTAACGTGATCAAATTTTTTTATTTTTTGGTCAATTAAAATATATTTTTTGTTAGGAGCAAAAATTATTTGTTCTATAGGAATAATTGTATCAAAACCCTTTGGAATAATTCCTCCAGTCATTATTTCTGCAGTATCAAATTTTTTTATCTTTTTTTTAAATGTTTTCATTCCTGCTGTAATTGATCCAATAATTTTAAATTCTTTTGGAAATTTTTTTTTTAATCCATTAGTATCTTTTGAATTAATTACATAACCATCAAATGCAGCATTGTTCCCTGCTGGATAATTGATTTTAGAGTAAATGTTGTTAGAAACTACTCTATTTAGGGAATTTATGCTCTTTATAGTTTCGTCTTTGATTTTAATTTTGGCTTTTTTTAAAATTGTTTTTGATTTTTCGTAACTAATCATTTTTGAATATTTCTTCAGCTTTTTTTAAATCTTCTTTTGTATTTATATTAAAGAAAGGATCATTATTTGGAAACTCCATATTAATTATTTTTACCCCAGTATTATTAGCCCACAACTCTACTTTTCTTTCTCCATTATTTAGATCCTTATCTAACTTATCCAATAAATTAATCGACCATAAGCCAAATATATTGTGTCGTGTGTTATTTGACTTAATGAAAAATAAATCGCTTTCATTGAAATTAATATTTTGAATAAAATCTTTTAATATTTGTCTCTTAAAAAAAGGTGTATCAACAGGGAAAGTTGCTATCCATTTGTAGTCTTTTTGATTTTCTTTTATCCATTTCATAGCTGATAAAACTCCACCTAACGGACCAAGACCTTTTTCAAAATCTTCGATTATTGAAATTTTTTCTGAGTTCTGAAATTTAATTTTATTATTTGATATTATTAAGAGTTCCTTGAATTCATCAATTATTTCAGTCAACATGTGATCAATTAACAATTTGCCAGCTAACTTTACTTGGGATTTATCTTCTCCAAACCTTTGTGACTTACCGCCTGCTAGCACAGTGCCTAAAATGTTGTTATGATCCATCTATAAAATATAAAACATTCAAAGTTGAATTAAAGAAATTAAATGGATTTAAGAATTTTAGAAATAGCAGCCCATACTGAAAATAATAAAGTTGTTGAAAACTATACTCATAAATCAAAACACAAAAATCCATTATGTGGTGATGAGATGGAAATAAGCTTAATTGTCAAAGAAGATGTTGTAAAAGATATGGGTTATCAGTGTAAATCGTGTGTTTATTGTCAGGCATCAGTCAGTCTCTTATCCAGAAAAATTAAGGAAAAAAAAGTAGATGATGTTAAAAAATTTATAAAAGTTGGTGAGCAACTTTTTGAAGACGCAAAAGTAAGTATGGAAAAACATTGGAAAGACTTTAAAGAAATTTTAGATAAAAAAAATCTTTCAAGAAAAGAATGTTTGCTTCTACCTTTAAGAACTATTGCGAAAGCATTAAAAATATAAATGATTAAAATTACAAAACCATTATTGCAAAAAGCATTAATTGCAGGTTTTTTTTCTGCATTTACAATTGGTGTACTAACAGTCCTTACTTACAAAAGTACACTAGGATATTTTATTGCAGCTTCATTCGGTTCCTCAATGGTTTTACTGTTTGGTTTTCCTGAAAGCCCATTTGCACAACCAAAGAATGTTTTTTTTGGACATTTGGTAACTGCTTTAGTAGGAGTAATTTTTGTAAACTACATTCCGCTTCCGATTTATATAAGTATTGCAATTGCAGTAGGAGCAGGAGTTTTTTTGATGATTTTATTTAATATTGTTCACCCACCTGCTGGTGGAAATCCAATTATAGTTATTATTGGAAGTGCCTCTTATGATTATTTAATTAATCCAATAATTTTTGGTTGTATAATTATATTGTTATTAGCAATTATAATTAACAAATATTTATTAAAAAAAAACTATCCTCTAAAATAATTTAATGAATTCTAAATACAAAGTTTTAAAATATTCATCTAACAAGTTTGAAAATATAGATGATTTAATTTCAATTGAAGAACCATTGGAGATTTCACTAAAGTATAAAGAATCTGATAAATGGATGAGTCAAAGTTTATCTATAACAATGAGAACTCCAGGTGATGATAAGGATCTTGTACGAGGATTTTTATATAATGAACAAATTATAACTAATATTGGGGATATTGATTCAATAGAAAGTTATGGAGATAAAGTTGGTCAATACAATATTCAAAACAAAATTTTAGCCACTTTAAATAATTCTAAAAATATAAATATTTCAAAAATAAAAAGAGACTTTTTAACTAATTCATCGTGCGGTGTATGTGGAAAATCTTCACTTGATGCTATAGAAATAATAAAAAAAAATAAAACAAATCCATCAGAACCTAAAATCAAAAAAGACGTAATTGTTAAATCGCCAGATACATTGAGAGAAGGTCAATCAGAATTCAGTAAAACAGGTGGAATTCATGCGAGTGGTCTTTTTAATAGTAGTGGAGAACTGGTTGCTGTCAGAGAGGATGTAGGAAGACATAACGCTCTGGATAAACTTATTGGTTGTACATTAAAGAACAATCAAATTGATCCTAAAAACCAATTTATAACATGCTCAGGCAGACTAAATTTTGAATTGGTTCAAAAGGTTTTGATGACGGATATAGGTATAATGATAGGTGTTGGTGCGCCAACTAGTCTAGCTATCGATTTAGCGAATAAATTTGACATTACCCTTGTTGGTTTCGTAAAGAGGGACAGTTTTAATATTTACACAAATAACAAAAAAGTTATTGTGGGCTAAATTAATAAAAGGGTATTTGTGTCAAAAAATATAAGCAATTTATCAGGTAGAATAGGATTAAGAGATAACCTATTTAAGCAAATCTCAGAAAATACCTTAAGCGATAATCCACAAGATATTAAAGAAATTGCCAAAAAACATAACCTAGGTGTTTCAACTTTACATGGCGCAGAGTCTTTTTATGAATTTTTAAGACCTTCTCATAGAGAAAAAAAAGCATTCGTTTGTAATGGTAGTGCATGCATGTGTGCGGGTACTCAAGACAAACTAAAAGATAAACTAAAAGAAAAACTAGGTGATGACAAAGTTGGAGAAATGTTCTGCTTAGGTCATTGTTATGAAAATCATGCTTTCCATTATGATGGAGAAAATTACGCTGGAAAAGATATTGAAAAAATAGATCAAATTTTAAAGGGTGAGCAAATTAAACAAGATAAGTTTTTCTCTAAAAGTTATGCAACAACAAGTTTTTTAATGGATGACAAGTTATCCTTAACAGATCAATTCAAAGAGCAATTAAGTAAATTTTTAAAGGTAGGTAAAAAAGACATTGTTAAATCATTATTAGATTCAAATTTAACAGGAAGAGGTGGTGCAGGTTTTCCAACAGGAATGAAATGGGATTTCTGCAGCAAAGCAAAAGGCGATAAAAAATATGTTATCTGTAATGCAGATGAGGGTGACTCTGGTGCTTTCTCAGATAGATATTTGTTAGAAGACCAACCTTTAAAAGTTATTTTTGGAATGGTAATATGTGGTTATGTAATTGGGAGTGATGAGGGTGTTTTATATATAAGAGGAGAATATCCAAAATCAATTGAAGCATTAAATGGTAGTATAAACGAACTTAAAAAATTAGGATTATTAGGTGAAAATATTTTAGGAACAGATTTTTCATTCGATTTAGGAATTTGTATTGGTCAAGGTGCGTATATCTGTGGAGAAGAAACAGCTTTGATTGCATCTATTGAAGGAAGAAGAGCAGAAGTTGATGTTAGACCTCCTTTTCCTGTTACAGAAGGATTATATAAAAAACCAACTGTTGTTAACAATGTTGAAACTTTAGCAGCTGCAACTGGAATTTTAATAAATGGTTCTGAAAATTTTTCATCTATAGGAAATAAAAAATCAGCTGGAACAAAATTAGTTTGCTTAGATAGTTTCTTTAACAACCCAGGTGTTTATGAAATTGATATGGGTACTCCAATGAAAAAAATATTTAATGAAATTGGTGGAGGGTATAAAGAACCATTAAAAGCTTTTCAAATTGGCGGGCCACTTGGTGGTGTGGTTCCATTAAGTGAAATAGAAAATCTTAATTTAGATTTTCAGGAGTTTACTGCAAAAGGTTTCATGTTAGGTCATGCTAGTGTGGTGAGTATTCCTAAAGATTTTTCTATGGCTGAATACATTCATCATCTTTTTGAATTTTCCGCTGAAGAATCATGTGGAAAATGTTTTCCTGGAAGACTTGGATCTTACAGAGGTAAAGAAATGTTTGACCAAGCTAAAAAGAAAACTGCCAAAATACCTTTGAAATTGCTTGAAGAATTGCTTGTTACAATGAAAAAAGGTTGTTTATGTGCTTTATGCGGAGCTATACCCACTCCTATTCAGAACATTCTAAAGTACTTTGGGGATGAAATGAAAAATGATATGGTTAAAGATAATTAATGAGTTCAGAGAAAAGAAAAATCGCTTATATTGATGGAAAACCGTATGAAATCGGACCAAATCATTCGTCTATTTTAAAATTTGTAAAAAGCTATGTAGGTGAAAAAAAAGTTCCTACTTTATGTGATGATCCAAATTTAGCACCTTATGGAGCTTGTAGAGTATGTTCGGTCGAAGTTGCTTTAGAAAAAGATGGTCCTACAAGAGTAGTTGCTTCTTGCCATACTCCAGTTGCTGAAAATCAACATATTTTCACGTCTAATGAAAGTTTAAAAAGTCTAAGAAAAAATATTGTTGAATTAGTATTAACAGACCATCCAATGGAATGTGATAGCTGTGAGGTAAATAATAATTGCGAACTTCAGACTGTTGCTAATGATCTAGGAATTAATGACCATAGATATAATAGTCCTAAACAGCACAAAGGTATACCAAGAGATACTTCTCACGATTACATGAGAATGAACTTAGACAATTGTATTAATTGTGGAAGATGTGTCAGGGCCTGTGATGAAATTCAAGGTTCATTTGTACTTACAATGAGCGGAAGAGGTTTTGAATCTAGAATAACAACTGATAATGATATGATGTTTGGAGATAGTTCATGTGTATCTTGTGGAGCATGTGCACATACATGTCCAACAGATGCTATTTCAGATGTTTTTCAGTCTAAATCTGCAGCTGTAGATAAAAAAGTTAGAACAACTTGTTCATACTGTGGTGTTGGATGTAATTTAGAAGCATCAATAAAAGATGATAAAGTTGTTGCAATAGATACTCCAAAACAAACAGAGGTAAATGCTGGACATACGTGTATTAAAGGAAGATATGCATTTAGTTTTTATGATCATCCAGACAGATTAAAAACACCTTTAATTAAAAGAAATGGAAAGTTTGAAGAAGCTTCGTGGGATGAAGCTTATGATTTTATTAAAAAAGAAATGAACAGAATTACAAAAGATAACGGTCCAGATGCCTTTGCAGGAATTTCTTCTGCAAGATGCACGAATGAAGAGAATTATGTTTTCCAAAAGATGATTAGAGCTGCAGTTGGAACAAATAGTGTAGACTGTTGTGCAAGAATTTGTCATTCACCAACAGCTTGGGGAATGCAACAAACTTTTGGGACTGGAGCAGCAACTAACTCTACGGAAGATATTTATCATGCAGATTTATTTTTGGTAATTGGAGCTAATCCAACAAATGCTCATCCTGTTACAGGCGCAAAAATAAAACAGCAAGTCATGAAAGGTAAAAAATTAATTGTACTTGATCCAGTTACAACTGAACTAGCGAAACTTGCTGATTATCATATTAAACTAAGACCTGGAACTAACGTTGCAGTTCTAAATATGATGTTGCACTTTATTATTAAATCAAAACTTTATAATGCAGATTTTGTTAGAGATAGAACTGAAGGTTTTGATAATTTCTTAAAAGAAATTGAAAGACAAGATGTTGATCAATTAGCAAAAGTAGCTGGAGTAGATAAACAACTAGTTAAAGAAGCAGCAATTGCATATGCAACTGCTAAAAATTCAATGGAGTTTCATGGTCTTGGAGTTACTGAACACGAACAAGGATCTAAAACTGTAATGTTAATTGCAGATCTAGCAATGATTACAGGAAACATTGGACGAAAAGGTGTTGGAGTTAATCCTTTAAGAGGTCAAAACAATGTACAAGGTGCAGCAGATATGGGATGTCAACCACACCAAGGTGCTGGATATTTTCCTGTGGCTGATGAAAAGCATCAAGAATTCTATACTGAAAAATATGGAGTAACTCACCCAACTAAGCCAGGGTTAAAAATTCCTCAAATGTTTGAAGCTGCAATAAACAAGGAATTAAAAGGTTTATGGATTATAGGGGAAGATATTGTTCAAACAGATCCTAATAGCGCACATGTTATTGAGGCTATGAACTCTTTAGAACTTTTAGTTGTTCAAGAGATATTTATGAGTGAAACAGCAAAATTAGCAACTGTTGTTCTGCCAGGTACTACTTTCTTAGAAAAAGATGGAACTTTTACAAACACTGAGAGAAGAATTCAAAGAGTGAATAGAGCTGTACCTCCGCTACCAGGCACTAAACCTGATGGATTAATTGTAACTGAGATGATGCAGAAATTAGGTTTTGACCAGCCAACTTATGATGCAGATCAAGTTCTAGCAGAAATTGCTGATATTGTTCCCTTCTTTAAAGGAGTTACCAGAGAGAGACTTGGAAAATTTGGATTACAATGGCCAGTTCAAGAAGATGGAACTGATACGAAAATTTTACATACAGAAACATTTAAATTAGGTAAAGGCAGACTTAAAAACTTTGATTGGAAAGAATCATCAGAAATAGAAGCTAATCAAAAAGACTATCCTTTAATTTTGACAACTAGTAGAGTTTTACAACATTACAACGCCGCAACAATGACTAGAAGAACAAAAAATATAAATATTGTAGATGAAGATGTTTTATTAATTCATCCTAAAGATGCTGAGTATAGAGATCTAAACACTGGTGATATCGGAAGACTTTATTCAGGTAGAGGTGAGGTCGCTCTTAAGGTTGAGGTTACAGATAAGGTTAAAGAAGGAATTGTTTTTACTACATTCCATTTCCCAGAACATATGGTTAATATGGTTACAGGTCATGGTAAAGATGAAGAAACAATGTGTGCGGAATACAAAGTATCTTCTGTTGAAGTACAAAAAATTTCTAATCAATTTAAAACAGAAGTTAAACCAAAAGAAAATCAAGCCGAAGTTAGTTAATTAAAATGACCATTGGTTGGCATTTTGATAATACGTATTCAAAGTTATCAAATACTTTTAAAGAAAATATTAAACCAACTCCTGTTCATGATCCTGAATTAGTAATTTTAAATGAGGAACTAGCATCTACTTTAAATTTAGATTTTTCAAAAACTGACAAAAAAAAATTAGCAGAAATATTTTCTGGAAACTCTATACCAGAAGAAACTAATACCATTGCACAAGCATATGCGGGTCATCAATTCGGACACTTTACTATGTTAGGAGATGGTAGAGCAGTTTTATTGGGTGAGCATTTAGTTAATAATAACAATCGTTTTGATATTCAGTTTAAAGGTTCAGGAAGAACTTCTTTTTCTAGAGGGGGTGATGGAAGAGCAGCACTAGGACCTATGCTAAGAGAATATATTATCAGTGAAGCGATACATTCATTAAATATTCCAACTACTAGAAGCCTTGCTGTAGTAAAAACAGGAGAAAAAGTTGTAAGAGAAAATCTTTTACAGGGTGCTATATTAACAAGAGTTGCATCAAGTCATCTTCGAGTCGGAACATTTCAATATATTGCTGCAACTCAAAACATTGAAAATTTAAATACTTTAGTCGACTACACAATAAACAGACATTATCCAGAAATTAAAACGTCAAATTCAAAAGCATTAGACTTGTTAAATCTTGTAATGGAAAAGCAATGCCAGCTAGTAATTAACTGGATGCGAGTTGGATTTATTCATGGGGTTATGAATACTGATAACATGGCAATTTCAGGTGAAACCATTGATTATGGTCCTTGTGCATTTATGGATCATTATGATCCAAAAACTGTCTTTAGCTCAATCGATAAGTTTGGAAGATATGCCTTTTCTAATCAACCACCAATTACTAAGTGGAATTTAGCAAGATTTGCTGAATGTTTAATTCCTCTAATTGATAAAGATGAAGATAAAGCGATTAAATTAGCCACAGATTTAATAGATAATTTCCAAAATATTTATGAAAATAAATGGGTAAATATGATGAGAGATAAACTTGGTCTATTTGGTGAGGATAAAAATGATAAAAAATTAATTAATGATTTATTTAATTGGATGGAAAAAAATAAAGCAGATTACACAAATACTTTTTGTAATCTAATGGATATTAATGCTGATGAAATTTACAAAAATAATGATTTTATCAATTGGAAAAATGAATGGAAAAAAAGATCTGAGTTAAATAATTCAACTAAGGAAAAACAAAACAAACTTATGAAATCAAATAATCCAATTGTAATTCCTAGAAATCATAAAGTAGAGGAAGCTTTAGTCGAAGCAGACAAAGGAAGTTTAGATAAAATGAAAAAGTTGTTAACTATTTTAAAAAAACCTTATGATAATCAGAATAATATTGAAGAATATCAAGTACCTGCTCCATTGAGCAATGAAAAATATCAAACTTTTTGTGGAACTTAAATTATAGAACGTAGGGCTCTGGCCTAGCTGATTTACCTAAAACTCTTTCAACTGCAAAATCACTTATATCAATTGTTTGGTATGATCCTGTTGTAATAAGCTCAGTTAAGGCTCTACCAATACCTGGTGCCTGCATTAATCCTCGACCGGTAAATCCAGAAGCCATGTAAACATTCTCATATTTTGGATGTTTACCAACGACTGCATTATTATCTAATCTATTACAATCATAATAACCTGCCCATCCACCAGTTAACTTTAATTCTTCAAAGGCAGGTATTCTCTTAGCTAGAGCTGGCCAAACTAATTCCTCAAAATCATTCCAAGCTGGTTCTAAATCTTCAGCATCAAATACAGATATAGGTGATCCTGCTAAATATTCTCCTCCTTCTGGTCTCCAGTAAACACCTGTAGTTAAGTCTCCGCTTAGAGGCATTTCTTTTATATATGTTGGGCATTTAACTCTGAAAACTGTATGCTTTTGCGGAACAACTGGTATATCCTCTAATAATTCTTTTGTCCAACACCCAGCAGCAGAAACAATTGTTTTAGCATTAATTTCAGAAATGCTTTTTACTTCACCTTTAATAAATTCAGCTCCAAGCTCTATAGCTTTGCTCTTTAGGGCACTATGAAACATAAATGGATCAATCCATCCTTCACTTTGGTTATCTGTATAAGTTGCTGTTTCAATTCCCTCACTATTAACATAAGGAAAAACTTTAGATAATTCTGAGCCTTTAATATTTTTTGTTCCTGCGTCACAATCTTTATGATTTTCTAATGCTCTATATTGCTCTTCAGCATGCTCGGGTCCAAACATTAAAAGATATCCATTTGTTACCATACTAGCTGTAGGGTTAGGATTTTTTTCTGTTTTTAATAATTCTGGTATTTGAAAAATAAATTCTCTAGCAAATTTTCCTAACAGAATATTTTCTTTTTGGAAAAATTGTCTACGAAATCCACCTAGGGATAATGGAAATGAAGCTGTTTTATAAGTAGGATCCCTTTCAATAACTTTTACTTTTCTTCCCTCTTTAGATAAAAAATAAGCTGTTGCTGCCCCAATTATTCCACCGCCAATTACTACAACATCGTCCATATCTAATTTAATATAATCAAGCTTGTATTCAGAATTAGTGCAAAGCTACACCAAAGTAAATATGGAATCATTAAGAAGGCGCTCAACATCTTGACGCGTTTAAACCTTAAAATTAGGTTAATTATCAATGCTATTAGAATGATTAATACCAATAAAGCCAAGGCCATATTATGAAAAACAAAGAAAACTACACTCCAAGTTGTATTGAAAACTAAATGAATAAAATAAATATAAACTGTATTCCTATCACTATAATTTGAATGCCAATAAAGCCATATAGCGACGGTCATCATTAAATAAAGAGATGTCCAAACAGGACCAAATATCCAATCTGGTGGATTAAATGTTGGTTTATTTAGTAGTGAGTACCAAGGTTCTTTAAATTTAATAGTAGCCAACCCTCCAATCAATGAGGCAGAGAATGTAATAGCAAGAAACGATAGAAATGTTAAAAATTTATTTTTAAGCATGATAAATATATACATAACAAAAAATGAGTAAAAAAACTATTTGGATTACAGGAGCTAGTAGTGGCATTGGGAAAGCAACTGCAATTAAATTTGCTGATGAAGGATGGAAGGTTCTTATTTCAGCTAGAAGAGCTGAATTATTAAATGAACTTTCAAAAAATGAAAATATTTTTTCATATCCTTTAGATGTTACAGATATGGCTCAAACTAAAGAAGTATTTAATAAAATAATCAATGATCATGAAAATATTGACCTATGTTTGTTTAGCTCAGGAACTTATGAAAGAAAATCTGAGAAAGAATTAATAGTAGAAAATATCAGACATGTTATGGAGGTAAACTTTATTGGAGTAATTAATTGTGTGAGTGCGGTTGAAAAATATTATAAAACCAAACAAAACGGCCATGTTGCAATTGTTTCATCGCCAGTTGGTTATAGAGGTCTTCCGAAATCATCGGGATATACCCCCTCTAAAGCTGCACTTAATAATTTCACTCAAGGAATTTATTTTGATTTCAAAAAATTTAATATCAAAGTTACACTAATAACTCCTGGATTTATTAAAACAGCTCTGACAGATAAAAATGAGTTTAAAATGCCTTTTTTAAAGTCTACGGAATATGCAGCAGATGAAATTTTTAATGGATTAACTAAGAAAAATAATTTTGAAATAATTTTTCCTAATCAAATAAAATTAATCTATAAAATAATTCAAATACTGCCAAACAAAATCTATAATTACTTAATTTCTAAGTATGTAAATCGTTAATCCTTTACAAACACAACTGTAAGCTCAGCTACTTTAAAACCAAACTTAGTCATGGTTGCTCTATTTATTGCTACCCTATCGTCTTGCTTAAAAATCCAGTCATCAAAAGTAATTTTTATCTCTTTACCTTTGACTGGGACTAATAAAACATACTCAAATTTAAAGGCTGATCCATAAGAATAACCTTTTGCTTTACCTACAACATCACCTGCTGTTCCTTCATAATTATGCTCGTCAATTTTGTTTATTGTCCATTCTCGGTCTTGAACTTCACCATCATCCCAATTAAATTTTTCTTTAAGAATTAGCTGCTTTCCATCCCAAGTTCCATTTAAGTCTGCAGAAAATTGTCTTGTAACTTTTCCTGATCTATTTTGTAAAACACCCCAAGCCTTAACATTTCCAGATAAATATTCTTCAATGATTAATCTTGGTTCTTTATTTTTAAAATCTTCTGGTTTCATAGCGCTATTATTCGAGCAACTTGTAATTAAGAATAATAAAATTATCAACGAAATTGGCTTAATAATTTTTATATGTCGCATAAATATCTCCATTATTTTATTTATTTTGCATTGAAAACTGAATTAGATCTATATTTTTTGACTTAAATCCCGCTTCACAATAAGAAAGGTAAAACTCCCACATTCTTTTAAATGTTGAGTCAAAACCTTGATTTTTTATTAAATCCCATTTTTTTAAAAACTCATTTCTCCATATAGCCAATGTATTTGCATAATGATCAGCGTAAGAAATATATGAATTAACAGTTAAACCGTTGTCAGAAACGTATCGATTAATGCTATTTTTATTTGGCAAAAAACCACCTGGAAAAATATATTTTTGAATAAAATCTTGTTTGTTTTTATATCTATCAAATAACCTATCATCGATAGTAATTGCTTGAATAGCTGCTTTGCCACCATCAGATAAGTTATTTTTAATAGTTTTAAAATAACCCTCTAAATAATTTTGACCAACTGCCTCAATCATCTCTATAGAAGCAATTGAATTGTATTTGCCTTTAAGATCTCTGTAATCTTTTATTTCAATATTTACTTTTTCGTTTAAACCACAATTAAAAATTCTTTCTTTTGCATATTCAAATTGTTTTTTTGATATTGTAATACAGTCTAGTTTAACATCGTATTTTTTACCTAGATACTCGGCAAAACCTCCCCAGCCACATCCTATTTCTAAAATTTTGTCACCATTATTTGGTTTAATTAGATCAATTAATTTTTGATATTTGTTATTTTGAGCATCGGATAGATTTTTTGATTTATCATCAAAAATAGCGCTAGAGTATGTAAGTGTGTCGTCTAACCAAAGAGAAAAAAAATCATTACCTAGATCATAATGTCTAGCAATATTTTCTTTACTTCTACTTTTTGTATTTTTAATAATTTTATTTTTTACAAAATTAATTATTGGAAAATCAAGAAGGCCTGAGAATTTATGTATTACTTCTATATTTCTTGCAGTTAATTCGATTAAATTTGATAAGTTATTAGTTTCAAATTCACCTCTCATGTAGCTCTCAGCAAATCCAATACTACCACCTCTAATTAAATTATAATTAAAATCTGGTTTTTTGATTAAAATATTTGCATGCAATTTTTCATTTGGATTTCCAAACTTTAAAACTTTTCCGTCATGTGTAGTAAGCTCTAGATAACCATAATTTATTTTATTAAGAAATTTAAAAACTAATTTATCTGCAGTGTTATTTAAAAACATTAATTTTCTACTGTTATATTATTTTTAATTTTAAATTTTTTCTTAATTAATTTAATTCCTTTAAACCACAATTTAAACGCTTCAAAATGTATCGCAGAGATAATTTTAAATGTCATTAAAGGGTGTTTAAGATAAGAATTCATTAAGTTTTTACTTGTCAAAGAAGATCTTTCACCATCTTGAGATGCAAAAAGAATTTTTCCTTCTTGATCATATTGATCAATTACAACTGACAACTTCTGGTCTGGATTTAATATTCTAAAAAAATAATTACAATCCATTTCAATGAATGGTGAAACATGAAATTTTTTTGAGCAATTATTTTGAATTAATTTATTTTGTCCCTCAACTTTAAAAACATATGTGTGTTGCTCACCAAATGTATTTTTAACCTCATATAATATAGAAATTAAATTATCATTATTATCGTATACAAAAAAAATACTTAGTGGATTAAAAACATAACCAAATATTCTTGGATAGCATAAAAGTTTAACTTTTATGTTGTCTGTAATGATTTTATTATTAATTAGATTTTTTTTTACCCACTCAAAAAGAGATGACCCATCACGGTCACCATGATCTTTTTCGTAAAAACTAATAAGATTAAATTTATTTAATGAAAAAAATTTTAATTTATTATTAAGCTCATTTAACTCTGATAGATCAATGAAAAGTGAAAATACTTTATATTTAAAAAAATGTTCTTTTGGTTTAAATCTCTTATGGATTACGTTTCCATTATATATACAAGAACTAATCATTAAGGTTTTTCAGCATTTCAAGAGATGATTTTATTCCATCTTCATGAAATCCGTAACCAAAATAACTGCCACAAAAAAGTAAATCTTTTTGATTTTGTATTTTAATAAGCTCTGATTGAGCATCTAATGCTTTTTGATCGTAATATGGATGTGTAAATTTTACTTTTTTCAATATTTTTTTCTCATCAATATTGAAGTAAGGATTTAGTGTTAAGAAAATATTTTCATCACACTTTAAATTTTGCAATAAATTTAACCAGTAGGTTATTGAATTTTTCTCTAAATTCTTGTCATCTATTGATGAATTCCAAGAAGACCAAGCTTTTTTATTTTTTGGCATGGCACGCTGATCTGTATGTATGTAAGCTATATTTTCTTTGTAGCTAAAATTCGAAAGAATATTTCTCTCATCCTCAGTTGGATTTTCTATTATCTCTAAGGCTTCATCAGCATGTGTTGCCAAAATAACCTTGTCGTAATCAAAAAATTCACTTTTTCCACCGTAATATAAATCTAGTCCTGACATTTTTCTTTTTATTTTTGTAACTTTATAATTTTTATAATGTTCCCCACTTAATTGTGAAATTATTTTACTAACATAGGTTCTGCTTCTATTGGTTACTGTGTACCACTGTGGTCTATTTTTCAATTTAAACAAACCATGATTTTGGAAAAATCTAAGAAAAAAACTAATTGGCATTTTGCTTGCTTCATAAGGGGGCATAGACCAAATTGCAGATACCATTGGTATTATATGATAATCAACAAATGTTTTGGATAATTTATTAATTTTTAAATATTCACCTAAGGTAATTTTATCATTGGATATGATTGCTTGATCACTTTTTTTATAAAATTTAATTATATCAAAAAACATTTTTAAGAAATCAATGTTAAATAGATTTGATTTATTGCAGAAAATCCCACTCAATCCTTTTCCACAATATTCAAATTTCGTATTATCTACTGAAACTGAAAAAGACATGTTGCTTTTTTCAATTTGAATATCATTTTCCTTAAAAAAATTAATTAAATTTGGATAAGTTTGAAAATTAAAAACAATAAAGCCAATATCAACTAATACTTTTTTTTCATCAAAAAACAAATCTATAGTATGAGAATGTCCACCAAAATGGTCTTCTCTTTCGAAAAGATCTACATGATGTTTTTTAGATAAATAATAAGCAGCACTTAGTCCAGAAATACCTGACCCAACGACAGCAATTTTCATTAATTATTATGCTGCATCTTCTTTAAACTCATCCATACTTGGACAAGTACAAAAAATATTTTTATCTCCATACACGTTATCAACTCTTGCAACCGGAGGCCAAAATTTATTTGCTTTTAAGAATTTTGCAGGATATGCAGCTTGCTCTCTTGAATATTTATGTTTCCATTCATCTGAAGCTAATTCAATATCGGTGTGAGGTGCATTTTTAATAGGGTTATCTACTTTGTCAAACTTACCTGACTTAACCATATCTATTTCCTCTTTAATGCTAATCAATGTGTCACAAAATCTATCCAGTTCAGATAAACTCTCACTCTCTGTTGGTTCAATCATCATTGTTCCAGCAACTGGCCATGACATTGTTGGCGCATGAAATCCATAATCAATTAATCTTTTAGCTATATCTTCTTCTGAAATACCTGTTTCGCTTTTAATTGATCTAATATCAATAATACACTCATGAGCAACATTGCCATTTGAACCTTTATAAAGAATTGGGTAATGGTCTTTTAATCTATTTGCTATGTAATTTGCATTTAGGATTGCAATTTGTGTTGCAAGTTTTACACCTTCGGATCCCATCATCTTAATGTACATCCAAGAAATTGATAAAATACTTGAGCTTCCCCAAGGAGCTGCTGAAACGGCACCTATTCCACTTGCAGGTCCACAATCTTTTACGACTGGATGATTAGGCAGATAAACTTGTAAATGTCTTTTACATGCGATAGGTCCCATTCCAGGTCCTCCTCCACCATGTGGAATACAAAATGTTTTATGCAAATTTATATGACAAACATCAGGACCAAAATTTCCTGGTTTTGCAACTCCAACAAGTGCGTTTAGGTTTGCTCCATCCATATAAACTTGACCACCATGTTCATGAATTACTTCACATATATCTTTAATTTTTTCCTCAAATACGCCATGGGTTGATGGGTAAGTTACCATTAATGCACCAAGATTGTCTGAATGCAATTCTGCTTTTTTCTTTAAATCCTCAAAATCAACATTTCCTTCTTTGTCACAATCAACAACGACAACTTTCATTCCAACCATCTGTGCACTTGCTGGATTAGTTCCATGTGCTGAGCTTGGAATTAAACATATATTTCTATTTTCATCCCCTCTATCTAAATGATACTTTCTTATTACCATTAAGCCAGCATACTCACCTTGGGCTCCCGCATTTGGCTGAAGTGAAACACCAGAAAAACCAGTAATAGATCTTAACCAATTTTTAAGATCTGTGAACATTTCTCTATATCCCTCCATCTGTTCTACAGGTACGAATGGGTGAGGCTCAGCCAATTCTCTCCACGAAATAGGTATCATTTCTGCAGTAGCATTTAATTTCATAGTACATGAACCTAGAGCAATCATTGTTCTATTAAGAGCTATATCCTTATCCTCTAACTTTTTAAGATATCTAAGCATTTCTGTCTCTGAATGATATGAATTAAAAACAGGGTGTTCTAAATATTTTGAAGTTCTTAATAAATTTTTTGGTAGATTTGGTAAACTAACAGTTGGATCCTCTTTTTTAATTGACTCTGCAGCATTAAATATTTTTAGTAGTTGGTTTACTCTATAAACATTTTTTCTTTCGTCGAAAGAAACAGCCAGCATCTCTGAATTTACTTTTCTAATATTAACTTTTTGGTCTAAAGCATTTTTGAAAATCTGATCTGTCTTTTCTTTGGTTATAATAGTTACAGTATCAAAGAAATAATCTGAGTATAATTCATATCCAGATTGTTTTATTTTATCTGCAAAATTTTTTGCTAGTTGAGATACTCTTTCGGAAATACTTTTAATTCCGTCAGGGCCG
Source organism: uncultured Pelagibacteraceae bacterium (assembly GCA_902542855.1). GTDB lineage: Bacteria > Pseudomonadota > Alphaproteobacteria > Pelagibacterales > Pelagibacteraceae > Pelagibacter. Next base: position 19,750 of record CACBWE010000009.1, read on the forward strand.
TGATAAATGGCATATGCTGCTGAAACAATCGCTAGTAAGGCTTGAGCAGTACAAATATTACTTGTAGCTTTGTCTCTTCTAATATGTTGCTCTCTAGTTTGTAATGACAATCTATAGGCCTGGTTTCCATGCCTGTCCACTGAAACCCCAACAATTCTACCTGGCATAGATCGTTTGTATTCATCTTTTGTTGCAAAAAAGGCTGCATGAGGTCCTCCATAACCCATTGGAATACCAAATCTTTGGGAACTACCGACTGCAATATCTGCTCCAAGCTCTCTTGGTGTTTTTAGCATAGAAAGTGCAAGGAGATCACAAACTAAAATTGCTTTTCCATTTTTTTTATGAATTTTACTTATGGCCTCACTAGGATCTTTAATATCACCTAAAGTTCCTGGATATTGTAAAACTCCGCAAACAATATCTTCTTTTAACTGCTCTAGAACTTTATCCTCGTTTCCAACAAGTACTTTAAGACCCATTGGCTCTGCTCTAGTTTGAATAACGTCAATTGTTTGTGGGTGGCAGTTCTCTGAAACAAAAATTAAATTACTATCACTTTTATTAAGTCTATGACTTAAACCCATAGCTTCGGCAGCTGCTGTTCCTTCATCAAGTAAAGACGCGTTTGCTATATCCATTCCTGTAAAATCAACAATCATTTGTTGAAAGTTTAATAGCATCTCTAATCTACCTTGAGCTACTTCAGGCTGATAAGGTGTGTATGATGTGTACCATCCAGGATTTTCTAATATATTTCTTAAAATTACATATGGTGTGTAGGTTCCATAATAACCCATGCCTATAAAATTTGAGTAAATTTGGTTTTTTTTTGAAATTGCTTTTAATTTTCTTAAAGCTTCATATTCTGAATTTGGTTCACCGATATTTAATTCACCTTTAAACTGAATCTTTTCTGGTATGGTACTATTAATAAACTCATCTAATGACTTAAAATTAAGATCTTTAAGCATTTTTTCTTGGTCCTTTTCAGATGGACCTATGTGTCTTCTAATAAAATCTTTTTGTGAATTATGTAACATTAGCTTGATGTCTCCTTTGCAAATTTATCGTATTCTTCTTTGTTCATTAAATTATCTAGCTCAGATGTGTCTTTAATTTTCAATTTAAAAAACCATGCACCACCTTCAGGGTCCTCATTGATTTTGGCAGGATCATCTACTATAGACTGATTGGTATCTACCACTTCACCACTAACTGGAGTATAAACATCACTGGCAGCTTTCGTAGATTCTACTACTCCTGCAGTACCATCTTTTTCAACATTAGATCCTTTTTGAGGAAGTTCTGCAAAAACTATGTCTCCAAGCATTTCTGTTGCATGTTTTGTAATTCCTATTGTGGCCACATCTCCCTCCAAAGTAATCCACTCATGCTCTTTCGAAAATTTTACTTCACTCATTAATTTACTCCTTTCACATAATTTTTCTTATAAAATGGTAATGCGCAAATATTTGCTGGATATTTTTTTCCTCTTACCTCAAGCAAAATTTTTGTATCAACCTTTGAAAACTCTTTATCAACATAACCCATCGCTATAGGACCGTTTACACTTGGTCCAAACGTTCCACTAGTTATCTCACCAATTTGTTTATCTGTATCATTAAATATTTTAGTTTTTTCTCTTGCAATCAGTCTACCCTCAGGCTTAATCCCTACTCTTATTTGGCTTGCTCCATCTTGCATTTGGTTCATTATTTTTTTCGATCCAATAAAACCCCCATTTGATAATCTAGATTTTGAGATTGCCCATCTAAGGTTTGCCTCAACTGGTGTTTTATTAATATCTAATTCGTGACCATATAAACATAATCCAGCTTCTAATCTCAAGGTATCTCTTGCCCCAAGTCCTATAAGTTGTGCTCCCTTTTCTATTAAATTTTCAACAAATTTTTCAGCTTTATCGTTAGGAATTGAGATTTCAAATCCATCTTCCCCTGTATAACCTGATCTTGTGACAAATAATCTTTGATTATCAGAATCAAACCAATTTCCTGTCATAAAATTTAGTTGATCAACCCCATTTATAATTGAGTTTAAAATTTCAACAGATTTAGGTCCTTGAATTGCTATTAAAGATCTATTGTTGTCTAAATTCATTTTAAATTTTGAACCTAGTAAATTAGATAAAATTTCAAAATCTTTATCTTTGCATGCAGCGTTTAAGATAATTAAGTACCCATCCTCTATTTTAGTGATAATTAAATCATCATAAATTCCTGCATCTTCATTCATTAAAAAACTATACTTAGAGCAGTTTTGTTTTAGATTTTTTAAATCTAATGGAAAAATCTTTTCTAATTCTTCTGTTAAACTTTCATCACCATATATAAATAATTGGCCCATATGAGATACATCAAATATTCCAGAATTCGATCTTGTGAATTTATGTTCTTCAATAATACCTTTGCTATATTGAATGGGCATTTCATAACCAGCAAACTCAACAAACTTTGCATGGTTAATTTGATGAAGCTTATTTAGCGATGTTTTTTTTATTTCCATATTAACTCTTCCGCGCCCCCTCTGTCTTGGTGCCTGAGAGATTTGCTCCTTCGGCGAGAATAATTCTCTTTCCAGAGTTAATATGTACGGTCCTTTTGCCTGAGAGTTTCCGGGGTGGTTGCTCCTTCGGCGCTACAAAAGTAGTCTCTCCCGTATATAAATTTATAACACATTTAAAATATTTATGTGAAATTTATTTAGCGACCTTTTTGACAAGTAATGGAGACAAAAACTGTATAACTACCGCTGTTATAACTACTGCTCCACCAAAAAGCACTGTAAGTGGCGGAGTTTCGTTTACAAACATCCATGCCCACATGGGTCCTAGAACAGCTTCAGTTAACATAATGATTCCAACAAATGCTGAAGCAGTTGATCTTGCTCCAATTGTTATAAGTATAAATCCAAGTCCAACTTGAAAAAATCCTGCAATAAAACCTAAAAAAATATCATTTGTTGAAACTAAAATACTCGGTGACATGAACAAACCTATTAGTGTTGCAAAAATTCCAGCAACCAATTGTAAAGGTATCATGTCAACTTTTGGATATTTTCTTACAATTAAAATTAAGATTGCAAATGATATCGGCATAATAAATGCAACTAAGTTTCCAGTCATTTGACCTGGTGTTAGTGAACTTCCCAACATTAAAATAATACCAGCTACTGCTGTAATAATGCAAGTTAATGTAATTTTTGAAATTTTTTCTTTTAAAAATACATAACCAAAAATTGCTAAAAACAAAGCTTGAGTTTGAATTATAAAGTTTGCATTAGCTACTGTTGTTTCATACATAGCAAATACATAGCTAGCAAATCCAATAGATAAAATTATACCTCCAAATAAACCTGGAATTCCAGATTTATAAAGAGCACTCAAAATTTTTCCTTTGTAAGTAAAGATTAAAAAAATTGTAATTACCCCAATAAAGAAAAGTGATCTCCAAAATAATATTTGCCAAAGTGTAGATCCATCAAAAGACTTAACAATTAAACCTCCAAAACTTAATGCACAAGCTCCTAAAAAAACTAAAAAAGGGCCTGGTATTTTTGATAAAAAATTCATTAAATTTGTGATAGTAAATTTTGAGTTTCCATTTCATATAACTTAAATAAAGTCTCTGCGTCAGATAGATTAATCTCTTTAAATTTTATTTTTGAACCAGGAGACATCTGTACTAATCGGTCATAATCGACACTAGCCACAACTCCAATTTTTGGATAACCGCCAATAGTACCATGATCTGAAAGCATTATAATTGGATTTCCGTCTGCCGGTACTTGGATTACACCTTTAATCAAACCCTCTGATTTTATGTTGGTATTCACAATATTATCAATTTTAGGTCCCTCTAGTCTCATACCCATTCTGTCTGAAAGTTTCGATACTGTAAATTCCTTTTCATAAAATATTTTTTTACCTTCTTCAGAAAAGTAATCAAAGTTAGTGCCTTTGATCACCCTTATGTTTTCTATTTTAGTATTAATGTAATTAGTTTTTTTAATATCCTTATTTGAATTTATTTTTTTTAAATTAATTCTTTGCCCTACATCTAATTTTTTTCCATCATTAGATCCAATATTTGCTTTTGTATTTATAGAACAACTATTCCATTGAAATTTTAAATCGAACTCGCCACCTAATGCTAAATATCCATAAACTGATTTATTTGTAGATATGATATTTATCTCATCTCCATTTTCAATTTGATAGCTTTCATAACAATTTCCCTCAATTTCAGTATCTTTTTTTTTAATTGAAAAAATTACATCTCCAGTAACAGCAAAATTAATTTTTTCTCCTGAATACTTTATGTGAGGGCCTTGATATGCAAACTCTATAACTGCAGAGTCTAAATTATTATTTACAAGTTTATTAACTATAAGATAATTTCGATTATCCATAGCACCACTAAACGGGATGCCAATATGATAAAGATGATCCCTACCTTTATCTTGAAAGGTAGTATTTATTCCAGGTCTGATTATATCTAAATAATTATTGCTCATTATAATTTTTATACTGATCTAAAGTAATTTCCTTGAAAACTACTGTATCTCCTGGGTTAATTAGATTTGGTTTGTCTTCTTTTGAACTATCAAAGACATCCAAGGGGGTATTTCCTACAATATTCCATCCACCCGGGCTTTCAAATGTATAGATGTTTGCAAATTGTTCAGTTAATGCAACAGATCCCTTGGGCACTTTTACTCTTGGGGTTTCTAAACGTTGAGCTCGCATATTCTCATCTAAGTCACCAAGAAAAGGCATGCCAGCAATAAACCCTGTCATGTAACAGAAATATTCTTTATTTAAAAAATTCTCTAAAATTTTTTCTTTACTTAATTTTAATATTTCTTCTAATCTTTTAATATCCATTGAAAAATTTTCATGACAACAAACTGGTATTTCTAATTTTTTTGAAGTTATATCTATGGAATTTTCGGGGTTTATATTTTCAACATAATTTTTTAATTCTTTAAAATTTGTTTTTTTTAGATCATAAGAAATAATTAATTTATTATAAGAAGGTGTTAAATTATTTATCCCTTCAAATTTTTTTTCTTTAATAGTTTTAAAATATTTTATAACTTGTGAATTGATTGATTTATTTACTTCATTACCAAAATCACAGTACAAAGCTGCGTCACCAAGATTTGATATATTTTTTATCATGCCATGTTATACTCAACATTATTAACTATGGAAATTAATATAAATTGTGATTTAGGAGAAAAATCAAAACATCATTCAAATAAGAATGATCCAAATTTACTCGAAATAGTTAATTCAGCTAATGTGGCATGTGGTTACCATGCAGGTGACGATGATTCTATGAAACAAGTGGTTCAAATTTCAAAAAAAAATGGTGTCAGTATTGGAGCGCATCCATCATTTAAAGATCCAGAAAATTTTGGAAGAAAAAGAATGAATCTTCCACCAAACGAGGTTAGGCAATTAATAATTGATCAATATGAAATTCTTCAAAAGATCGCTCAAGATCATGGAGAAAATGTTACTCATATTAAACCACACGGTGCTTTAAATAATATGGCTTGCGAAGATATTGATTTAGCAACCACTTTGGCAAAAACAATAAATGAGATTAGTAAAGATTTAATTTATTTGGTTCCTACAGGATCTAAAATGGAACAAGCAGCAAAAAAAATGAACATGCGTATAGCTTGTGAGATTTTTGCAGATAGAAATTATGAGGATGATGGCAATTTGGTTTCTAGAAAAAAACCACATGCTCTTATTACTGATCCAGTTGAAGCCAAAAAACACGTGCTAAATATGGTTAAAAATCAGTCGCTTAATTGTCACAGTGGAAAGCAGATACCTTGTGAAATTGACTCTGTGTGCATACATGGTGATAACGAAAGTTCGTTATCTACAGCAAAATCAATAAGAAAAAACCTGTTAGAAAATGGATTACAATTAAAACCTTTAAATAAAATGGAGAAATTTATAAATGATTAAAAAAATATTTGTAATTTTGATTTTAACATTGTTTACAACAAGTTCTTTTTCTGCAGGATCAGATTCCACTTCTTCAAAAGTAAAATCAAATTATGATAAAGCAGTAGAGTCAATTAAATTTGCAAAAAAATATGAGTCAAAAGGTAAACTTGAAAAGGCAAAAAAAAGATATGCTAAAGCTCAAAAACTACTTTTAAAATCAAACTCAGAAAAACCTAACAAAGCTGATACTTTAAATTATTTAGGTTTCACTACGCGAAAACTTGGTGATTACGAGAACGGTGAAAAATATTATCTACAAGGCCTGGAAATTGAACCTAATCATATTGGTATAAACGAATATTTGGGTGAACTGTATGTTGCAACAAACAGATTAAATTTAGCAAAAGAAAGATTAAAAATATTAAAAAGCTGCAACTGTAAAGAATATACTCAGTTAAAAGAAGTTATTGAAGGTACTAAAAAATCCAAATATTAATTTAAATACAAAATATAAAAATAAGCTGGTGTTTAAATCGCTAACTTAAAAATAGTATATATTGAAAAATTGACAAATTGAAATAATATTAACCCATCTTGATTGAAGAACTCATAATTTTAACTAATATAATTTTTATAACAATTATATTAACAGCAGATAATGCTGTAATTGTTGGATCTATTGCTTCAAATTTTGTTCCAAAAAATAGGAAACAAATAATTCTTTGGGGTGTAATTGGAGCTTTTGTTTTTAAAATATTTTTTGCTGTATTTGCAACTTTTTTATTTGAATTTTATTTTATAAAAATTTTAGGTGGTTTGTTATTAATTTGGATTGTAAACGATTTAAGGAAAGATTTATTAGATATAAAAAAAGTAAAACCCACTACAAAAAAAGGTAAAGAACCTTCATACATAAGCAGTATTGGAAAAGTTTTGTTTGCAGACATCATGATTAGTTTTGATAATGTGATTGGTGTAGTTGCAGCTGCAAAAGGCTATTTTGGATTTATGATATTTGGACTTATGTTATCAGTTGTTTTAACTGGTGCTTTAGCGACATATATGGCTAATTACATACAAAGACATATTTGGATAGCTTACGTTGGTTTGGTATTTATATTAATTGTTGGTCTTCAACTAGTAATTGGTGGATTGGTTGATCTTGAAATATTAAATATTAATGAGAAATTTAAAAAATACTTTTGATTAATAAGAATTTTTTTTATTTGGAAATTTAATTTTTCTAACTTCTTTTGAATAATTTAAAACTGCTTTAGAAATATAATTTCTAATATTGGCATATTTTTTTACAAATCTATAATTCATTGGATTTAAACCAATTAAATCATCAAAAACTAATATTTGACCATCACAATATTTAGAAGCTCCAATCCCTATTGTTGGAACTGTAATATTTTGACTGACAAGTTTTGCCAAAGAAGTCTCAACACATTCTAAAACAATAGAAAATACTCCAGCTTTTTCTAACAATTGCGAGTCTCTTAGAATGCGATCTCTCTCTAACTTTTTTTTGCCTTTAAATTTAAAAGTTTTATCTGACTGAGGAAGTAGCCCTAAATGACCCATAACTGGAATCTTATTTTTAACTAAAGTTTTAATTGTTTCATAAATTTTTTTTCCACCTTCCAATTTTACTCCATCACATTTAGTTTTTTTCATTATTTGTTTTGCATTTTTTAAAGCCTCTTTAGGAGTTCGATAGGTGTTATGTGGCATATCAACAATCATTAAACTTTTTTTTATACCCATTCTCACACTTTTAGAGTGTTCAATAATGATGCTCAAAGTTACTTCTCTTGTAGATTTATAATTATACAAAACAGATCCAAGAGAATCTCCAACAAGTATAATATCGCAATGATTATCTAAAATAGATGCAACATTTTTTGAGTAAGCAGTTAAACTTACAATTTTTTGTTTATTTTTTTTTTTAATTAAATCTGAAATTTTTTTTTTCATCGACTTACCAAGAGCCGGTATTTTCCATTGAAGCCCAAGGTTCTTTAGGTTCTAAATTTCCTTCTTGAAGAATTTCAATTGAAATTTTGTCTGGTGATCTAACAAAAGCCATATGGCCATCTCTTGGAGGTCTATTAATAGTATAACCCATATCCATTAATCTTTGGCAAGTTTCATAAATATTATCTACTCTATATGCAAGATGACCAAAATTTCTTGAACCTTCTCCAAGCTCATCACCATCCCAATTATACGTTAATTCTATTTCTGCTTTTTCATCGTTTGGTGCTGCAAGAAAAATTAATGTAAATCTTCCTTTTTCATTTTCCATTCTTCTTGTTTCTTTTAAACCAAGCCCTTCGCAGAAAAATCTTAGAGACTCGTCCACGTTTTTAACTCTAATCATTGTGTGTAAATATTTCATAATGTTAATTTATAATTAAAAACTACTCTAATTCAATAGTGCTAGGTGGTTTTGAAGTAACATCATACACTACTCTGTTTATACCCCTTATACTGTTAACTATTTTATTTGATATATTCTGCATAAAAGACTTTTTAAATTCATAATAGTCAGCTGTCATTCCATCTTCAGATGTAATAGCTCTTAATAAACATAAGTATTCATAAGTACGATTATCTCCCATAACCCCCACTGTTTTTACTGGAAGTACTGCAGCATAAGCTTGCCAAATCTTGTGATAAAGACCGTGATCTTTTAAGGCTTGAATAAAATAATAATCAGCTTCTTTTAAAATTTTAATTTTTTCATTTGTTATAATACCTGGCATTCGAATTGCTAAGCCTGGTCCAGGAAAAGGATGTCTTGATATAATTTCTTTACTTAAATTTAACTCTAATCCTAATTTTCTTACCTCATCCTTAAATAAGAATTTTAGTGGTTCTACTAACTTTAAATTCATTTTTTTTGGTAAGCCACCAACATTATGATGTGATTTAATTTTAGAAGTTTGACTACCGGTAACTGATTTACTTTCAATTAAGTCGGGATAGAGAGTTCCTTGAGCTAAAAATTTAACATTTTTGATTTTCTTAGCATACCGCTCAAATATTTTAATAAATAAATTACCGATTATTTTTCTTTTTTTCTCAGGATCAGAAACATTTCTTAATTTTTTTAAAAATTCCTTTTCAGCATTTACATAAATTAAATTCATTTTTAAACGCTTTTTAAAGGTTTGAACTACCTGCACTTCCTCATTTTTTCTTAAAAGGCCTGTATTTACAAAAATACAATAAAGTTTTTTACCAATAGCTTTATTTAGTAATTGAGCAACTACACTACTATCTACACCTCCTGATAAAGCGCAAATAACTTTATTGTTTCCAACTTGTTTTCTAACATCTTTAACAAGCTGATTTTTTTGATCTCTAGAAGACCAATTTTTTTTGATTTTACAAATTAAAAAAATGAAATTACTTATTAATTTCTTTCCATTCTCTGTATGAGTTACCTCTGGGTGAAATTGTACCCCGTAATATTTTTTTATTTTATTTTCAACAATTGCAAATTTAGAATTAGTACTTGATGCAACAATTTTAAAATTCTTAGGCAGTTTTGAAACTTGATCGGCATGGCTCATCCAAACTTGTTTAGATTTTTTATTTCCAAAAAAATTAGTTGTTAAAAGACTGTTATTCTTTTTATAAACATTAGCTAGACCAAATTCTCTATGCTTTGATTGTTTTACCCTTCCACCATTAAGTTTTGATAAAATTTGATGCCCAAAGCATATTCCAAGAACTGGAACATCAAATTGTAAAATTTTTTTATCAAATGAATATTTATTTATTTGATAAACATTTAATGGACCACCAGATAATACTATTCCTTTAATACTGTTATTTATGTCTTTTAATTTTATTTTTTTGTGACTAACTATTTCTGAAAACACACCTAATTCTCTTACTCTTCTTGCAATTAATTGAGTAAATTGTGAACCAAAATCTATTATTAAGATTTTCTTAAGATTTTGATCAAGACTCATTATTTTCAGGTTCAATGTTTTTTAATGACTCTTGAATATCTTTGTTTTCATCGCATAAATTTTTACAAACTTTCACAAACTTATCTGAAAGATCTTTAACTTTTTCATAATTAGATTTTTCTAAAGCAATTTTCATTAACATTAATAAAGCTTCTTCGTTATCAGGCTCAATTAATAGTGTTGTTTCTAAATTGTACTCTTCTTTTCTTTGATCTTCTTCTTGGTTGTAAATTTTTGCTAAATATAAATATGAGTTTGCGTCTTTTGGATTAAAAACTATATTTCTCTCAAATAAAAAACGCGCATCTTCATATTTTTCTTTTTTAAATAATTCTAAAGCTTTGTTAAAAAAATTTTCTTTACTAAAAGACGTGCTGTTAAAAGAAACTGTTAAAAGTATTAATCCTATTAATTTAAATAATTTACTCATTAATATTTACTATCGTTTTTTACCACATCTACATTATGAACCATACTTTCATAAAATCCAGCTTTTGTAATTTTCACAAATTGTGGTTTATTTCTTAATTTAACGATTGTTTTTGATCCAAGATAACCCATAGAAGATTTCAATCCACCAATTAATTTATAAATAATACTTCCAACGTCTCCTTTATATTTTACAAAACCTTCAACACCTTCAGGTACATATTTTGAGGAGTCTTTTTGTTTTTTTTGAAAGTATCTATCAGCTGACCCTTTATTCATAGCTCCAACAGACCCCATCCCTCTAAAACTTTTGAAAAGCTGTCCATTTTTTTTAATTAATTTACCTGGGGTTTCTTTAGTACCCGCAAATAACGAACCAATCATTACAGCATCAGCTCCTGCAGCAAAAGCTTTTGCTAAATCACCAGAATATTTTATTCCACCATCTGAAATTATTTTAACATTTTTATTTTTTAAACCACTTCTTACAGCTAAAATTGCACTTAATTGAGGAACTCCTATTCCAGCAACCAATCGTGTTGTACAAATAGAGCCAGGCCCTATTCCAATTTTAATTATATCTACTCCTAACTTTATTAAGAATTTTGCAGCTTCAGGTGTAGCAATATTTCCCGCACATAAAGCAATTTTGTTACTTTTTATTTTTTTTATATATTTGATTATTTCGGCAACTTTCTTTGTATGACCGTGTGCTGTGTCTACTACGATTAAATCAACACCTTCTTTAATTATTTCTTTAACTCTAATAAATTCATTTGGTGATGCACCTACTGCTGCTCCAACAATTAGTTTTTGTTTTTTTACTTTTTTTATCTCTGATAATTGTTTTTTAATATCAAGATTTCTATGAATTACTCCAATACCACCAGCTTCAGCTATAGCTATTGCCATTCTGCTCTCAGTGACAGTATCCATTGCAGATGATAAAAGAGGAATTTTAAGTTTCAAATGCTTTGTTAAAGATACACTAGTGTCTGCATCAGAAGGTAATATTTCTGAATACTTTGGAGCTAATGTAACATCATCAAAGGTAAGTGCTTCTTTTATGGGAACCATAATCTTTTATATACGATTCCTTTTAAATTAAAAGTCTCTATCGGATTTTTCTACAAATTATAAAACTTTCTTTTGAATCTTTTCTGCTAGATTTTGGTTTAAAAACCTTAACTTCTTTAAAATATTTTTTTCCCTCTGCGACGATTTCGTTAAATGTTCCTCCCATAAAAATTTTTGAGATAAAATATCCATTTTCTTTCATTAAATCTTTTGCAAAAAACATTGCCTCTTTGCATAGTTCTCCAGTTTGAATTGAGTCTATATTTTTAATACCAGTTGTATCTACGGCCATATCAGACATTACGACGTCAACTTTACCGTTTATATGTTTTTTAATTTCTTCTTGAGTTTTTTCTTCAGTAAAATCTCCTTGGATTTGAACACTATTACCTATGGGTTCCATTTTTTTTAAATCTATAGATATTAATTTTCCACTTTTAGCTTCTTTAAGAGCATATTGTGACCAGCTTCCTGGGGCTGCACCAATATCAATTACTGATAATCCACCTTTAAAAATTTTAAATTTTTCATCAATTTCAATTAATTTGTAAGCTGATCTAGCGCGATACCCATCGACTTTAGATTGTCTTACATAGATATCCCTACGCTGCTTATTAACCCAGTTCTTGGATATTTTATTTTTTTTCAATTAATTATTAAATCTTAAACTTTTATTTAAAATTTTACCTGTAAGAGTTTGAATATCTATTTTAATATTCTTGTTTAATCTCATATCTTCGTTATCTTTCCAGATGCCAGCCGCTAAATGCATAATTCCAATTTTATAGTTTGGTAAATAAGGCTCTACCCATGTATCTTTATCCTCATCAAACTTTGGCAAAAGATTACTAGTAATCCAATTACAGTTTAAAGGAAGGAATTCAGTTTCGATGTTATCAACATAAACAGACATATTCATCGCTAACTGTTCAGAGCCAAATATTTCTCCACCTTTAAGTGTTTGCCTTAAGTTTTCCTGCCATGAATTCCAACACATTGAATTTTTCTCTAATGAAAAAACACCAATATTAATATGAGGAGCGAAGGCTAACTTTCTAGCTTTTTTTAAATTAATATTAGATTTTATTGCGTGTTTAAAATTTTGAGATTTAATAATTGCTAGTTTTCCAAAAACCCAATTTACTCTAGAAGTAATCTTGTAACCTGGTCCAATAGTTTGTGTAATTCCTAATTTGCCATTTTCACACGCTTTAAAATAAAGCTCAACTGATTGCCAATCATTGACCCAAGCATCACAATCAATCCATAAATATTTTTCATAGCTTGGAAAATATTTGGGTAAAAAAGCCCTAGATACTTGGCTCTTTAACCATTCACGCCCTTTAATTTTATTATCTGGAACTTTTATATCCCACTCTGCTGATTTTATTTCATCTACCTTCGATGATAATTCAGTCTTTTGATCCTCTGATAATCCAGCATCCAAAATACATATTGCAACTTCAGAGCTCTCTTTAAATCTTTTTATAGAGTCTATTAACTCATTTAATAAAGGGAAATAATTTGTATCAGCTAATGATACAATGACATTTTTTTTCATTACAAAATATCTTCCAGATCATCATCTTCATCTTTATAATTCTGATCTTCGTTTTGTTTTTTTAATTTTTGATAATGAAAAAAACTAATTGGAAGCATACCCAAGTATATGATTGCACTAATAGATATAACGTTAAATGGATATATTAAAAGTAATCCAAAAAATAAAACTATTCCAAATAAAAGAAAAATGGTTGCTTTTCTTTGAATTACAATTTTTTTAAATGAATAACTTGGAAATTTACTGATCAGTAATAGAGATGTTACAATAAAAAAAACTGGAACAACAATATTATTATTTATATTTATAAAATCGAAGTTTGTAAAACTAAAAATTAATGGAGTTAGAACTAAGATACCACCTGCTGGAGATGGAACTCCTTCAAAAAAATTATCTTTCCAAGAAGTTGCTTGACCTGTATTTACGTTGAAACGAGCTAAACGTAATGCAACACAAATTACATATATTAAACATAACAACCATCCAAATCTTCCTAATGTATTTAGTTTCCAGAAATACATAATAAATGCTGGAGCTACTCCAAAACTAATCATGTCTGTAAGTGAGTCTAGCTCTTTACCAACTTTTGATGTTCCTTTAATTAATCTTGCTATTCTTCCATCTAATCCATCAATAAGAGCAGCAAACAAAATTGCTATAATTGCAAATTCAAATTTGCCATCTAGCGCAAACCTAATAGATGACAAACCTATACAAACACCGATAAGAGTCAGCATGTTAGGTAAAATTACTCTTGCGTTAGTTTTTTTATCCGTAACAATTTTTAAATTGTTTTTTGGCTGTTCCATAAATTAATTTTTAGCCAGCAGTGTTTCTCCTGAAATTGCTGTTTGACCAACTTTAACTAGTGGTTCATAATTTTCATAATAAACGTCTGCTCTACTACCAAATCTAATCATTCCAATTCTATCACCTTGATTTAATTCCTGGTTTTTGTTTGTTTCGCAAACTATTCTTCTTGCAACTAATCCTGCAATTTGAACAACTACAATATCATTCCCATGCTTATCTTTAATTTTATAATAATTTCTCTCATTGTGTTCACTTGCTTTGTCTAAAGATGCATTTAAAAATTTACCTGGTTTATACAATATGTCTTCTACAATACCTGAGCACGGTGTTCTGTTTACATGGCAATCAAAGACATTCATAAAAATACTTATTTTTTTAAATTTTTTATTTTCTAGACCAAGTTCTTTTGGTCCATCCACTTCTTCAACTTTTATCACTTCTCCATCTGCAGGACTAACTAGGTAACTATCATCACCTATAATTGTTCTTTCTGGATCTCTAAAAAAATAATAAACCCAAACAGTCAGTAATATTCCTATTAATCCTAAAAAATTATTAATAATTAGAAAAATTATAGTTATGAATACAGCTATGACTATAAACTTGTATCCTTCTGTGTGAATTTTTGGAAATATCTTACTAAACATATTCTTCTATTTGCTAAATTTCGATTAATATGTATATAAAATGATCAAATTCAATTATTAAGATAATTTTTATTTAATGAGCAAAATCAAGGTAAATAACCTGGTAGTAGAGCTGGATGGCGATGAAATGACACGAATTATATGGGAGTTCATCAAAAACAAATTAATCCTTCCATATTTAGATCTTGGCATTGAATACTACGATTTAGGGATGAAAAGCAGAGATAATACAGACGATCAGATCACAATAGAATCTGCGAATGCTATTAAAAAAATTGGTGTTGGAATTAAGTGTGCAACGATTACACCTGATGAAGAAAGAGTAGAAGAATTTGATTTAAAAAAAATGTGGAAATCTCCAAACGGAACAATAAGAAATATAATTGGAGGAACAGTATTTAGAGAACCAATTATTTGTAAAAATATTCCAAAACTTGTTCCCTCTTGGACTGATCCAGTAATTATTGGAAGACATGCTTTTGGTGATCAATATAGAGCAACAGATTTTAAAGTTCCTGGAAAAGGAAAAATGGAAGTGAAGTGGACATCTGAAGATGGAAAAGATGAAATTAAATATGAAGTATTTAATTTCACAGGTCCTGGTGTAGCTTTATCAATGTACAACTTAGATAAGTCTATTGAAGACTTTGCAAGATCTTGTTTTAGCTATGGGTTAATAAAAAAATGGCCCGTTTATATGTCAACAAAAAATACGATTCTAAAGCAGTACGATGGAAGGTTTAAAGACATTTTCCAAGAAATTTTTGACAAAGAATACAAAAGTGAATTTGAAAAAAATAATTTGACTTACGAACATAGATTAATTGATGATATGGTCGCATGTGCAATGAAGTGGAGTGGTAAATATATTTGGGCTTGTAAAAATTACGATGGTGATGTTCAGTCAGATACTATGGCTCAAGGTTATGGGTCTTTAGGATTAATGACAAGTACATTGTTAACGCCAGATGGAAAAATAATGGAGGCAGAGGCTGCACACGGAACAGTGACTAGACACTATAGAATGCATCAACAAGGAAAGGAAACTTCAACCAATCCTATCGCATCAATTTTTGCGTGGACTAGAGGATTAGCTCATAGAGGTAAGTTAGATAATAATGATGCACTAATTAAATTTGCTCAAACTTTAGAAAAAGTTTGTATTGAATGTGTGGAAAGTGGATCAATGACAAAAGATTTGGCAATTCTTATTGGTCCTGATAGCAAGTATTTAACTACCAATCAGTTTTTAGATGAAATTGACGGTAATTTAAAAAAGAAATTAAATTAAACTCTTAAGCTTTTCAAAAGCTTCTTCAATTTTTGATTGATCTTGTCCACCAGCTTGGGCAAAGTCTTTTCTTCCACCACCGCCTTTACCACCAATTATTTCAGATCCAACTTTAACAAATTTAACTGCATCAAATTTGCTTGTTAATTTATCTGTTACTCCAACAGCTAATCCAACCTTGTCATCTTTATTTGCAAATACAACCACAATACCTTCGCCTAAATCTTTTTTACCTTTATCTACAAGTTTTCTTAATTCTTTTGGAGCCAATCCATCTATTTTTTGAAGTCTTAACTTAATTCCATTAATTTCCTCGTCTTTAATAATATTTTTAGATTTATCCTCTAAAATTGTATTTACTGAGATTGCCTCTAATTGTTTAGTTAAATTTTTAATTAAAGTCTTTTGATCAGCTTCTTCTAAACTTGGTTTTCCGCCCAACTTAATAATTTGCTGACTTAAATCTTTAATAGTTTCCTCATCTTTTTCTGCAGTTAAGTTTGATAATTTTTCTTTATTTTTTAAATATTCCTCTAATTGCTTATCTCTCAAAGCCTCAATTCTTCTAACCCCCGCAGCAATTGAAGACTGGCTGACAATCTTAAATTTACCAATATCACCAGTGTTTTTTACATGTGTTCCACCACATAATTCAGTTGAAAAATACTTTCCATTCTCGTCTCCCATAGAA
>CACBWE010000010.1 GCA_902542855.1 uncultured Pelagibacteraceae bacterium
TTGTTAACGACTTAACTTATTTTGAAAAAAAAAATAAAATAAAAATAGGTATTATTAGTGACAATTCTTTAATCATACCCGAGTATATTATAGACATTCAAAATAAATCAAAAAAAACTATTGAGCTAATAGAATATTACGAAAAATTAAAAAATTTAGAAATACAAAATAAAGAAGATAAATTTTTAGAAAAAAAAGAAAATAAAAAAATTAATAAAAAAAAATATAATAAAAAAAGGTATTATAAGAAAAAGACTAAATAATTCCCTTCGATGGTGAGGATGGAATGCCCATTAAAATTTTATCTATTCTTCCAGATTTGTAAGATTGTCTTCCTGCAATAACAGCATTTTTAAAAGCTAAAGCCATTTCAAATGGCCTTTTTGCTTTTGCTATAGCAGTGTTAACAAGTACTCCGTCACATCCTAATTCCATTGCAATTGTAGCGTCTGAAGCTTGACCTAAACCAGCATCAATAATCAATGGAAGTTTGGTTTGTTTTCTAATTATTTGAATATTGATTTTGTTTTGTATACCTAGTCCTGATCCAATTGGTGCAGCTAGGGGCATAATAGCGTCAGCACCTGAATTTTCTAAACGCTTAGCCATTAAAGGATCGTCATTGCAATAAACCATAACCTTAAACCCTTCTTTAGCGAGAACTTCTGTAGATTTTAAAGTTTCAATCATGTCGGGAAATAAATTCTTTTTATCTCCTAAAACTTCTAATTTTACTAACTTCCAACCACCTATCTCTCTTGCTAATCTCAATGTTCTCAAAGCTTCTTTTGAATTAAAACATCCAGCAGTATTGGGTAAATATGTAATTTTTTTTGGATCAATGTAATCCATAAGCAAAGGCTTATTTTTATCTGAAATATTAACCCTTCTTACAGCAACTGTTACTATTTCAGCTCCTGAGAGTTTAATTGCTTTTGCGCACTCAGACATACTTTTATATTTTCCAGTTCCAACAATTAATCTGGAATTAAATTTTTTATTCGCAATAATTAAACTATCTTTTTTCAAATTAACCGCCTCCAATAAAATGAACTATTTCAATTTTATCATTTTTATTTAATTTTATTTTATTAATTTTTTTTTTATCTATTATTTCTTCATTAAGCTCAATAGCTAC
The DNA here is from genome assembly GCA_902542855.1 of uncultured Pelagibacteraceae bacterium. Classification (GTDB taxonomy): domain Bacteria; phylum Pseudomonadota; class Alphaproteobacteria; order Pelagibacterales; family Pelagibacteraceae; genus Pelagibacter. The sequence goes on from CACBWE010000010.1 coordinate 1,139, forward strand.
TTTATTTAAAGGAAATTTAAGATTTTTTAACACCACAGAAAGGGTAGAATCTTGATTTATAGATTTGATTTTGCCATTTATTTTAATTTTTATTTTTTTTATTTTTTTCATCGTATATAAGTGCTGAATGAATAATAAAATAATTATTATTAACGGTCCAAATCTTAATCTATTAGGAGAAAGAGAACAATCACAATATGGATCAACCACGTTTGACCAACTTAAAGAAAACTGTTCTAAAAAAGGACAAGAAATCGGTCTTGATATTGAATTTGCTCAATCTAATGTCGAAGGAGAGCTTGTAAATATAATTCAAGATGCTAGGAAAAAATTTGATGGCATGATTATAAATGCTGCAGCATTTACTCATACCTCAGTGGCCATAAGAGATGCTCTAGATTTATTCAAAAAACCAATTATAGAGATACATTTATCTAATATTTATAAAAGAGAGGAATTTAGACATAAATCACTTATAAGTGGTGTCGTAAGTGGAGGTATTTTTGGATTAGGTGCCGAAGGATATATTTTGGCCATAATTTCATTACAAAAGACTTTGCAAAATGAAAATAGATAAAAAAATAATTCAAGAATTAAGTGATTATTTAAAAGAATTTAATCTTACTGAAATAGAGATAACAGAAAAAGATACTAAAATAAAAGTATCAAAAAATAATGTTTCCATTAGTAATCAGCCACCAGTAATTTCGCCCTCATTATCTGGATCAAGTTCTGTATCTGCTCAAACCCAAAAAGCTAAAACAGGTAATGAAATTACTTCACCTATAATTGGAACGGCATATCATGCTCCAGAACCTGGTGCCAAAAAATTTGTTGAGGTTGGAAAAAAAATAAAAAAAGGCGATACAATAATGATTGTTGAAGCAATGAAAACAATGAATCATGTTCCTTCAACAGCAGATGGTGTGGTAAAAGAAATTTGTGTTGAAGACGGCCAACCTGTGGAATTTGGTCAAACTATTATTATCCTAGAATAAATCATGTTTAAAAAAATTTTAATTGCAAACCGTGGGGAAATTGCGGTTAGAATTATTAGAGCATGTAAAGAATGGGGTATTTCTACCGTAGCTGTTCATTCAGATGTGGATAGAGAAAGTATGCATGTAAGAATGGCTGATGAAAGCGTATGTATTGGTTCTCATCAACCGGCAAATAGTTATTTAAATATTCCAGCATTAATGTCAGCAATTGAACTTACAAATGCTGATGCTGTGCATCCTGGCTATGGTTTTCTTTCTGAAAATGCGAATTTTGCAAGAATTTTAGAAGAAAACAAAATTAATTTTATTGGAGCCTCATCAAAACATATTGAAATGATGGGAGATAAAATCCAAGCAAAAAGAATAGCTAAAGAAAATGGATTGCCTGTTATTGAAGGATCTGAGGGAGGTGTAAAAAATGTTTCTGATGCAAAAGAACTTTGTAAAAAAATTGGTTTTCCTGTCTTAATCAAAGCCTCAGGTGGAGGAGGAGGAAAAGGTATGAAAATAGTTTATAAAGAAGAAGAATTTGAAACGTTGTTTTCAACTGCAAAATCAGAAGCACAAAAATACTTTGGTAATAATGAAGTTTATATTGAAAAATTTTTTCAAAATCCAAGACATATTGAGGTTCAAATATTAGCTGGAAAAAATAGAACAGTTCATCTACATGAGCGAGATTGTTCAGTTCAAAGAAGGCATCAAAAGCTGATAGAGGAAACACCAAGCCCAGTTTTAAATGATGAAATAAGAAAAGATTTATTTGCAAGAACAGTAAAAATGGTAGCTAATATTGCTTATATGGGAGCTGGGACCGTTGAGTTTATATATGAAGATGGGAAATTTTATTTTCTTGAAATGAATACAAGGGTTCAAGTTGAACATCCTGTAACAGAAATGGTTACAGGTATTGATATTATTAAAGAGCAAATTTGGATTGCTTTTTCAGGAGAAACAGCTTTGAAACAAAGTGATATAAATCCTAGAGGGCATGCAATTGAATGCAGAATTAATGCTGAGGATGCTAGCAAAAACTTTCAGCCTTCACCTGGAGTGATTACTATGTGTCATCAGCCATCTGGTTTCAGAACTAGAGTAGATGGCGCAATATTCCAAGGATATAAAGTAACGCCTTATTACGACAGTATGGTTTGTAAGTTAATTTGTCATGGAAGAAACAGAACAGAGGCAATTCAAAGAATGAATAGATCTTTAGATGAATTTGTTATTGAAGGAATAACTACAACAATTCCTCTACATAAAAAATTACTAAACCACAAGAAATTTATGAATTCAAATTTTAACGTTAGTTGGTTAGATAAAGATTCATTTTTTTAATAACAGTTTACAAGCCAAACATCATAGACAGGATGATCAAAAGGAGCAATCGATGGACTTGATGAAAACATCCAACCATTAAAAACAAAAACTTCATCATTATTTTTATTAGTCAAATCTCGAACTTGTATATAAGCAGTTATTTCTGGATTATCGTCAAATTCTGAATTTTTACATTTCAGACTTTTAATTGATAAATCTTTGAACTTTATTAATTCTCCATTTTTAATTTTAAGTAAAATGTTTTTAGAACTTATTTTATCCAAAATTTTTATATCAGTATATGTTCCCTCTAAATTACTTTTTGCGGTTGAGTTTAAAACTAAACAAAAATAAAATAGAAAAACTAAATAGATTAATTTAATATTATTCTTTCCAACTTGAGTATTTCTTTTTAATACCATCTTGATTTTTATTTGGATAATATGCTGCGTCTGTCCCAGTTAAATTTTCTTTATGGGGTTTTTGCCACTCATATTTTTCTAAAGTATGTTTTTTCTCAATTTTATTTGGTGTAAAATGTATCCAAGAATACCATTCAACAGGAATTTTTGATGCGTCAATTGTGTTTGAATAGATAACCCATCTTTTTCCGTTTTTACTCTCATAGTATTTATTACCTAGCTCATCAGTGCCAACTAGTTTTCCAAAAAAAATAGTTTTTAGTCTTGTTCCAAAAGTATCTTGATTCCACCATGTGAAAATTTTTTTTAAAAGTGTCAACATAATAATTTTTTTATTTATTCAATTAAAAATTGTAAAATTTAAATTAGACTAAAATATGAATATGTATATAAATTAATTGATTCATTATTCAAATTAAAATTTAAATTGAGGTCAAATGGCAAAGTATTTAGTTGAAACTTATTATACCTGTACCTTTAAAGTAAATCATTATTTAGATGATATTAATGAGGCAGAGTTAAAAAATTTAGAAAAAAGAGATGATGGTAAATTTGAGGTTTTAGACGTCAAACTTGATAACAGAAAAACAAAAAGTCTAGACCCTAAAAACAATAAAGTCTTTGAAAACAATAAAGTTGAAGTAGTTACCGAAACAGATAAAAAAAGCCCAATAAGTAAAGAAAGCATAATATCTAATATAAACACAGCTAACGATAAGTCAGGTAAAAGATTTAGCATGCCTGACAGAAGAAAAGGATATATTCAAAAAGCTACTATTGGTGACCACAAAGTTTACCTACATACGGGAGAATATGAAGACGGAAAAATTGGAGAAATATTTATTGATACTAGTAAAGAGGGTGAGCTTGTAAAAGCTTTAATGAATAATTTTGCAATTGCTGTTTCTCTAGGCCTTCAATATGGTGTTCCGTTAGATGAGTTTATAAGTGCATTTGTAGGTACAAAATTTGAACCATCTGGCAAAGTCCATGGTAATGACAGAATTTTAAGCGCTACATCAATTTTAGATTATATTTTCAGAGAGCTGGCAATTTCATATCAAAATAGAGAGGATCTAGCCCATACTCCAGCTATTGGAGGAAATGATGCAATCAATGCAGAAGATCAAAGCTCTGAAGATCAAAATCAGTTATTGAAAATTGTAAAAGATATTACTAGTAAAGGTTTCGTTAGAAATAATTATAAAAAAAATTTAGTTGATCTTTCAGATGTAAAAATAAGTTTGAAAGGTAAAAAATAAGTTATTTTTTATTCTTTAAAGTTAAATTTAATTCTTTCAATTGATCCGGATTTACCTCAGATGGTGCATTCATCATCAAATCTTGTGCATTTTGGTTCATTGGAAACATAGTAACTTCCCGAATATTTTTCTCATTAGCTAGCAACATTGTGATTCTATCAATGCCAGGTGCTATTCCTCCGTGTGGTGGTGCTCCATAACTAAGTGCATTAATCATACCGCTAAATTTTTCATCTACTTGATTTTTATCATATCCTGCAATCGAGAAAAGTTTATACATAAGTTCTGGTTTATGGTTTCTAATTGCTCCTGAAGATAATTCTATGCCATTACAAACTATATCGTATTGATAAGCAAGTATATCTAACGGGTTTTCAAAATGTTTTTCACTTAAATCTCCTTGAGGCATTGAAAATGGATTGTGACTAAATTCAATCTTGTTTGTTGATTTATCTTTTTCAAACATTGGATAATCTACAATCCAGCAAAATGCGAAAACATTTTCATCAATTAAATCTAGATCTTTTGCAATTTTATCTCTTGCTAGTGCAGTAATTTTTTCTAATTCATCCTGCTTTCCACAAGCCATGAAAATACTATCCCCTATTTCACATTGTGTTTTTTTCATGATTTCAACCAATGCATCTTGGGAAAAGAATTTTCCTATAGGGCCTTTTGCTGAAATATCTTTATCTTTTTCAAAAGTAAAATAAGCTAAACCAGAAGCACCTTCTTCTTTAGCCCATTTATCAATATTATCAAAGAAACTTCTAGGCTTATCTTTTGTATTTTTTGTAATAATACATCTTACATTAGATCCAGATTTTACTAATTTTTTAAATATTTCAAATGAAACATCTTCTCTTGTAAAAATTTCAGTTATATCATTTACAATGAGTGGATTTCTTAAATCTGGTTTATCAGTACCATATTTAAGCATTGTTTCCTTGTATGAAATCTTTGGAAATTTATCAAACATCAGTTTTTTGGTAGAAAAATTTTTAAATGTATTAACCATTAACTTTTCAACAACATTAAATACATCCTCCTGTTCAACAAATGACATTTCCAAATCTAATTGATAAAACTCCCCAGGACTTCTGTCTGCTCTTGCATCTTCATCTCTAAAACAAGGTGCAATTTGAAAATATCTATCAAAGCCTGAAACCATTATTAATTGTTTAAATTGCTGAGGAGCTTGAGGTAGTGCATAAAATTTTCCTGGATTTAAACGACTAGGTACTAAAAAGTCTCTAGCACCCTCTGGACTAGATGAGGTTAAAATTGGTGTTTGAAATTCTAAAAAACCTAATTTAGTCATTTCGTTCCTGATGTATGAAATAACCTTAGATCTTAAAATAATATTTTCATGAATTTTTTTTCTTCTTAAATCTAAGAATCTATATTTCAATCTTATTTCTTCTGAATATTCTTGATCACTAAAGATTGGCATTGGAAGCTCTTTACAAGTACCCAAAACTTCATGCTGCTCAATAACAACCTCAATTTCACCAGTGTCAATTTCGGAATTAATTGTTTCTTTGGATCTGTTAACAACTTTTCCCTCAACTTTAATTACTGTTTCTAATTGCATTTTTTCTAAATCAGAAAAATATTTATTATCTTTATCAATTATACATTGGGTAATTCCATAATTATCTCTCAAATCAATAAATAATAAATTCCCATGGTCTCTTTTTTTATTTATCCAGCCTGAAAGAGAAATTTTTTTATCTACATCCTCTTTTCTTAATTCATTACACTTATGAGTCCTATATTTATTCAATTAAACCTCTAATGCTTCTTTTATAATTTTAAAATCGATTGGTTTTTTTCTTTTTAAACTAATTTCATCGATTTTATATATGAAATCGGAAATTTTGCCATAAGTTCTATCAATTCTCTTGATTATAAATTCAATAAGTTTTTGGTCTATTGATATTTGACGATCAGAAAGATTTTTTAATATTAGCGCATAAATTAAATCGTCACCAGGTTTTTCAATTTGAGATAAAATAAAATTAGTAGATCTTGAATTAAGATCATTTAATTTAAATTTAAAGTCAACTATTGGCATTTTAGATGTTACTATTAAATACTTATTATCCTGATCTATGATATTTATAAGTGTAAATAATAAGTTTTCATTTATTTTTTCATTTAAATCTTCAACAATAATATTTTCATATATTTTAATTTGTTGAAGAAAGTCATTATTAATATCTTCTGCATTAATTTTAATTCCTCTATACTTTTCTAAAAATATATTTATTAAATGACTTTTTCCTGAAAACTTTTCACCTATTAAGTTTATAAAATTTTTATCCCATTTTGGCCAACTATTTAAAAGGCTAAAAGCGTGTTCGTTGCTTTTTGAAACATAAAAATCCTGATCTTTAAAATTTTGATCATAATCAAATTTAAGTATTTGCTGATTAAGATTTGTCATTTAAAATCCAAATTTTATTTTTAATTACAAATTCATAATTTTGATCGCTCATAACTTCTAAAAACTTATCGGGTGTTCCATTGAAAATAACTTTATAAAAATTATTTCGATTATCAAACTTATAAATTGAAAAATTATATATCAAATCCATACCAGATAAAATTTTTTCAAATTTATTAATTTTTATATTATTAGAATTATCAATAGAAATATTTAAAGATAACTTTACTGAAGTATTGATTTGATTTTGTGATTTCCAAAAATCTTCGTAGACTAATTTTAAATTACCAATAAATTCAATTAAGTCTTCTTCTTCATCAAAATTAACCTCACCATAATTTAAATTTTTTAAATTATTATTTTGGTTAAAAAAAATTTTGTTAAATACTCTTATTTTGTTATTATCCTTAAATACAATCATAATAATGTGGTCATTTATATTGTATTTATTTATAATTTCTCTGAAGTCATAAGTTTCCAAAATATTGATATTTTGTTTTATCAATTTAAAATCATCTAAATCTTCGGTAGGTAAAATATAATTTAAAAGACTGTATTTTTTATTATTTAAATTCCAACTGGAAAATAACTTATTCTCAGAGAACATTAAAACTTGATTTTTATTTTGATCAACAAGTACGGGGATAAATAAAAAATCTTTTTTCACAGGTAAAGATGGAAATATATTTTTTGACTCTAGTAAATCAAATATATTTTTTTTATTAAATGAAACATTTAGGGTAAGATAATAAACTTCATCAATAAACTTTTCTTCCTTAATTGAGAAAGTTTCTATCATTCCTTTTATTTGATTAATTGAGGTATTTTTTAATTTTACCTGGTCTTTACTTTGGATAATTGACAAAATTAGTTCATTAAATGCCTTTACAAATCCTTCATCGATAATTTCATTTTTATTAAAATTTATTTCAAAAGGTGTTGATATTTCGATATCATTTATAGAAAATGTCTTTGCATGACTTTTTCCTGTGGAAAAGAAAATATTTATTAAAGCAAGAAATAAAAAAAAATTATATAAAAGCTTTAAATTACTTTGTATAGAAATTAATTTCATAAAACATATTAATGAATAAAAAAAAATTTACCTATAGAAAAAGTGGAGTTAATATCAAAGCTGCAGATAAATTTGTTGATTTCATTTCTACAGTTTCAGCAAAAAAAAGAGGCAAAAAAAAGTTCTCCAATATAGGAGGGTTTGGATCAATCACAAATATACCAGGTAATATTAAACAACCTAAAATCGTAGCTTGTACTGATGGTGTAGGCACAAAAATTGAAATTGCGAATACATTAAATAAATTTGATACTATTGGTATTGATCTAGTTGCTATGAGTGTAAATGATTTAATTGTTCAAGGAGCTAAACCTTTACTTTTTTTAGATTATATTTCAATAAATAAAATTGATCTTAAAAAACTTAAAGCAATAATAAAAGGAATTAATAAAGGCTGCAATCAATCTAAATGTGAACTCGTTGGTGGAGAAACTGCTGAAATGCCAGGTACGTATGAAAAAGGTAAATTTGATATCGCAGGTTTTGCAGTAGGAGTTGTAGGTAAGAATAGAATTTTAAATAAAAATAAAATAAAAAAAAATAATATTATAGTTGCAATTCCTTCCAGCGGCTTACATTCTAATGGGTACTCTCTTGTAAGATATTTATTAAAACAAAAAAAAATAAATATTAAAAAAAATAAATTTTTAAAATCCGAGCTTTTAAAACCAACTAAAATATATGTTAAAGAAATAATGAATTTAACAAACAACAACTTAATTAATGGTTGTGCAAATATAACTGGGGGAGGATTATTTGATAATATTAAAAGAATTATTCCAGATAAACTCTCTGCACATATAAGTTTAGATAAAATTAAAACTTCTAAAATATTTAATTGGCTTAAAAATAATGGGATTTCCAATAAAGAAATGCTTAAAACATTTAATTGTGGAGTTGGTTTTTGTCTTATTGTTGAAAGTAAAAATTTAAAAAAAATAAGTAAATTTTTTTCAAAAGAATACAAGCCATATGTTATTGGAAAAATTTTAAATGGTAAAAATAAAGTTAATTTAAATGGTTCTATCAACTGGTATCAATAGAATTAGAACGGCTGTATTTATTTCAGGGACAGGCAGTAATTTAAAATCTTTAGTTAAATTTTCTAAAAATAAAATATCTCCTATATCAATTAACTTAATTGTTTCAAATAACTCTAAGGCAAAGGGTTTAAATTATGCCAAAAAATTTAAAATTAAAAAAAAAGTTTTAAATTTTAAAAACAAAAAATTAAGTGAAAATAAGCTACTCTATATCTTAAAAAAAAATAATATTAAAATGATTTTTCTAGCTGGATTTATGAAAATTTTGTCAAAAAATTTTATAAAAAAATTTAAAGGAAAAATTTTAAATATACACCCATCTCTACTACCTAAATACAAAGGATTAAATACTCACCAAAGAGTATTAAATAATAAGGAAAAATACTCAGGGTGCACTGTTCATTTTGTAAATGCTAGATTAGACTCGGGTAGGATTATTCTACAAAAGAAAGTAAAAATTTCAAAAAAAGATACAGAGTTCTCTCTTGCTAAAAAAATTTTAATTCAAGAGCATAAACTATACCCAAAAGCTATTTTAAAAATTTTTAATCTTTAAAGAAAAAATTTATCTCAATTTTAGCATTTTCAACACTATCTGATCCATGTACTGAATTTTTATCAATAGAAATTCCATATTTCTTTCTAATAGTGCCCTCTTCTGCATCTTTTGGATTTGTGGCGCCCATTAACTCTCTATTACCCAAAACTGCATTTTCTTTCTCTAGAACCATAACTACGATTGAGCCAGACGAAAGATAATCACATAAATCGTTATAAAATGGCTTTGTTTCATGAACTTTGTAAAATTTTTCTGCTTCAGATTTTTCAATTTGAATTTTTTTTTCTTTTAATATTGTAAAACCATTACTTATAAAAATTTCTTTAATTTCATTTTCTAAATGTCTTTCAACTGCATCTGGTTTAATAATTGATAAAGTTTGTTCTATATTACTCATAATTATCCTCTATTAGTTTATTTAATAACCTGACTCCATAACCTGTAGCTCCACCTGAGTTTAATGCTCCTCCATATTTAGAAAATGCCATTCCAGCTATATCTAAATGTGCCCAAGGTGTTTTGTTTAAAATAAATCTTTGCAAAAATTGAGCAGCAGTTGTTGATCCTGCACCTCCAACATAATTAATGTTTTGCATATCTGCATTTTTAGAGTCTATAAGTTTATCAAAATTTTTATTTAATGGCATTCTCCAAACTTTTTCCTCTACATCTTGTCCTGCACTAATTAATTGATTTGATAATTTGTCATCATTTGAAAACAAACCTGCATACTCAGATCCAAGAGAAACAATAATTGCTCCTGTTAAAGTTGCTAAATCGACTATAAATTTTGGTTTAAATTTTTCTTCTGTATAAGTAATAGCGTCAGCTAATACCAACCTTCCCTCTGCGTCAGTGTTTAGAATTTCAACTGTTTTTCCACTATAAGATTTAACTATGTCACCTGGTCTTTGAGCGTTACCTCCTGGCATATTTTCTACTAAACCTACAACACCAACAGCATTGACTTTTGCTTTTCTTAAAGCCAAACTTTTCATTAAACCAACAACAACAGCTGATCCTGCCATATCGTAAGTCATATCTTCCATGAATTTTGCAGGTTTAAGAGAAATACCTCCAGTATCAAAGCAAACTCCTTTTCCAACGAAAGCTAAAGGTTTTGAATTATTTCTTAAACCTTTCCACTCTATTGTAACTAAATAAGAACCTCTAATACTTCCTTGACCAACTCCGAGTAAAGTATTCATGCCAAGTTTTTTTAATTTTTTTTGGTCATAAATCTTGATTTTAAGCCCTAGTTTTCTTAATGAGCTTAATCTTTTAGCATATTCATCAGGATGCAATATATTTCCAGGTTCAGATACCAAATCTCTTGCATAAAAAGTTCCCTCTTCTATTGCTTTAAAATTTAATTGATCTTCGCCTGATGGTTTGTTTCGACCTGTTACAGTTATGGAAATATTTTTTTTTATTTTTTTGGTTTTATATTTATCAAATATATAAGATTTTAACTTCAAACCATGTAAAAAAAATCCAACTATATTTTTTTGTTGGGTTCTTAGAGAGTCTGAATTTAAATTATAATTATTTTTCTTCTGATCACTAAAGAGATCATAAAATTTTGCACCTAAATTTTCTATTTCACTATTAGAATTCTTTTTTTTTATAGATATTAATATTATTTTCTTTTTTGAACTTATTTCAAAACTAAGAATTTTTTTTTTAAAATCACTATTCTTTAACAAATCTGAGATAAAAGAATATTGTGTGCCTGAAATATATTTCTTTAAACCTGAAATATTGAATTTTTCGTCAACAAAAAAGATTAGATTTGACAAATTATTCTTTGGCACAGTTGATTTATAGTAAATATTGACTGACATAAATTTTAAATACAATTTTTAGTAGATGAGTTATATATGAGTAAAAATAACTAATTTCAATGAAAAAAATTTTATTTAGAAAGCTTTTATTTGATTATTTAACGTTTACTTTTTTTGCTTTGATCTCAACTAGTATAGTGATTTGGGTTTTTCAAGCTGTTAATTTCCTAGATATCATGATTGAAGACGGAAGAGATTACTTAGTTTACCTAAAATTTTCATTTCTAAATTTTCCAAAAATTTTAAGTAAAATTCTTCCATTTGTTTTATTTTTTAGCATTTTTTATGTAACTATAAAATATGAATTAAATAATGAGTTAATAATTTTTTGGAATTTTGGTATTAATAAAATGCAAATTGTAAATTTCATATTAAAAATTTCATTTTTTCTTATGTTGTTACAAATATTCTTGACCTCTTATATCGTTCCATATTCACAAGATCTTGCAAGATCATTTATCAGATCCTCAACAGTAAATTTTTATGGAAATTTTATTAAACCTCAGAAATTTAATGATACTATTAAAGGAGTTACTATTTATGCTGATAAAAAAAATACTGACGGAACTCTACTTAATTTATATATTAAAAAAGAAATTAAAAAAAATGAATTTCAAATTACTTATGCAAAGTTTGGTAAATTCAAAGAAATTTCAAATACAACTGTTTTAGTTCTTTATGAGGGTGCTACAATAAATATTAAAAACAAAGAGTATTCGAATATTTCTTTTTCAAAATCTGACTTTGCATTATCAAATCTTAAGTCTAATACTACCACATATAAAAAAACTCAAGAAATCAGTTCTGATAAATTAATTAAGTGTATATATAATTTTTATAAATTTAAAAAATTTTCTTATGATATTGAAAATTGTTCTACAGGAAATTTTCAGGATATATTAAAAGAATTTTATAAAAGATTTATTATCCCTATTTATATTCCAGTTCTTATATTAGTTCCTTTTTTGCTTATCATATTATCTAAAGAAAGTCCTAATTATCAAAAGTTAAGATTAATTACTTTTTTTACAGGATTTACGATTATAATTTTTTCTGAAACTACTATTAAATTTATTTCAAATTTAATCATGCAAAATATCAGTTTAATACTAGCCCCTATAGTAATACTCACTTTTATTTATTTATACTTATATATTAAATTTAAAACTAATTTTTCTAAAATTTAAAAAATGAAAGTTTATATAAAATTTATTTCATCAATTTTTTTAAAATCTCTTTTATTTGTTTTTTTCGTCATGATAAGTTTAGTTTTCATATTAAACTTATTAAGTGAATTAGAGTTTTTCAAAAATGAAAATGTTGGAATAAATTTCACATTATTTTTATCCTTACTTAATTCACCTGCTTTAATTTTTGAGATGTTTCCATTTATAATGTTAATAACTATTCAACTTTTTTTTATTAAAATTTATGAACATAAAGAACTTGATATATTCAAATATTCAGGTCTTAAAAATTCAACCATACTTAAAATTTTGAGTATATTAAGCATTATTACTGGAATTTTTGTTATAACTTTATTTTATAGCTTATCGTCAAACCTCAAAAATATATATTTGGAACTAAAATCTAGTTATACAAGTGATGGAAAATATCTTGCAGTTATAACAAAAAATGGTCTTTGGATTAAAGATAAGGTTAATGATAAAATAATAATAACAAATTCATCATACATAGATAAGAATTTTTTGATAACAAATTATATCACAATTTTTGATGAAAATTTTAACATAATAAAAAATATTAAAAGTGCAAAAATCGATATTACAGAAAAAGATTGGAAAATTTACAATTCAAGAATATATCAAACTAATGAGTACATAGAGAAGGCTGAAATAAGGTTAAAAACTAATTTTGATCTAAATAGAATTCAAACTCTTTATTCAAATTTATCCGCTTTGAATATATTTGAGTTGTACGAATTAAGAGAAAATTATAAAAATTTAAAATATTCAATTACAGATGTTGATTTACAATTATACAAACTTGCTTTTTATCCATTATATCTTTTTTTAATGGCACTTTTTTCTTCAGTAATAATGTTGAATATTAAAAAAATCAAAAGCTCAACATTTAAAATTTTCATAGGAGTATTTTTTTCAGTAATTATATACTATTTAAATAATTTTTCTTATGTATTGGGTGGGACAGAAAGAATTTCCTTAATTTTCTCAATAACGATTCCTCTACTATTATTAGCAAGTGTTAACTTTTTAATGTTATACAAAATAAATGAAAAATAAAATATTTAAACTAACTCACATATGTTTTTTATTTTTCTTTTCAATCAATGTAAGTGCTTCAGACCAATTTAATTTTGATATAACTGAGGTTCAAATTCTTGATAAAGGAAATAAATTTGTTGGATTAAATCGAGGTGAAATTACTTCTAACAATGGAATAAAAATAGAGTCTGATCAATTTGAATACATTAAAAATAGAAATTTATTGACTGCTATTGGAAATGTTAAAATTACAGATAGTATAAGGAATTATATTATTTTTTCAGATCAAGTAATTTTTAAAAAAAATGAAAATTTAATTTTAACAAAAAACAAATCTAAAGCTTTAAGTTTGAATGATAATATAGACATAGAAGCTAAAAATTTTATTTATGACAGAGATAAGAATATAATAAGTGGCGAAAAAAATGTTATTGTAAGAGATAAAATCAATAACATAAAAATTTTTTCAGAATTTGCATCTTATGAGAGAGATTTAGAAAAAATTTATACAAAAGGAAAAACTTCAGGAATAATTGACTTAAAATATAATTTTGAAACTGAAGATCTATTTTTTTATAAAAATCTAATGGAAGTCTCCTCTGAAAATCATACAAAGATATATGACAATTCTAATCTTTATCAACTCGAAAAATTTAAATATTTAATTGATAATTACGAATTAAAAGGTGAAAATTTACTTATATCATCAAATTATAAACTACCTAATAATGATAAATTTTATTTCTCTAGCGCAATAATAAATTTAAATAGTCTAGATTTTGTGGCAAAAGATACTGAAATTAAAATTCACAAAAGTATATTTAACGACCCAAATAATGATCCAAGATTAAAAGGTGTTTCCTCAGTTAAAAAAGGTAATCTTACTACAGTCCAAAAAGGTATTTTTACAAGTTGTGCTAAAAATGATGATTGTCCACCTTGGTCTATACAAGCTGATAAAATCATACATGATAAAAAAAATAAAAAATTAATTTATGATAATGCTACTTTAAAACTTTATAATATACCTGTATTTTATTTTCCAAAATTTTTTCATCCAGATCCTACTGTCAAAAGACAGTCGGGATTTTTAAAACCACAATTAAATAAATCAAATATATTTGGAAACACTTTAAATATTCCTTATTTTCACGTATTATCAGAAAATAAAGATTTTACTCTTAATCCAATAATTTCAAATAGTGGCACTAATTCCTTACAGGCAGAATTTAGACAAGAAAACAAAAATTCATCTTTTATAGCTGACATGGGATTTGTTAATAATTTTAAATCAAATTATTCAAATACCAAAAAAAATATAATGCATTTTTTTGCTAAATCAAAAATTGACCTTGATCTAGAAGATTTTGATGATTCTGAATTAAATATATTTGTAGAAAAAACAAACAAAGATACTTATTTAAAAATTTTCGATAATTATTTAATTAATAATGATGTAAAGCCAAAAAATAAAAATACATTATCATCTGGTATTGATTTGGTTTTAAATAACGAGAATTATAGTTTAAACACAGGTTTTTCTGCTTATGAGGATTTAAATAAAAAACAAAATGATAGATATCAATTCATTTTACCTTATTTTAATTTTGATAAATCTTTAGAAAATAAATTGGGCAAAATCAATTTAAATTCTAGTGGAGATAATACCCTACAAAATACAAATAATTTAAGAACAAAAATTGTGAATGACATAAATTTTTCAACAAATGAACTGCTTAGTTCAAAAACTGGTCTAACAAGCAATTTCAACATATATTTTAAAAATGTTAATACTTTAGCAAAAGAAGACGAGGTTTATAAATCAAGTCCACAATCAGAATTAATGAATTTGATTGAATATAATACGTCATTACCATTAATTAAAAATACAAATAAAAAAACCGAGGTTCTAATTCCAAAAATATCTTTAAGGGTTAATCCTAGTGACATGAAAAATCACTCTGAAACAAATAGAAAAATTAATACTAGTAACATATTTTCATTAAACAGATTAGGTTTACAAGATTCATTGGAGAGTGGTAAATCAATTACATTTGGACTGGATTATTCTAATACTAATAATGTAAACAATAACGAGATTAACGCAAAAATAGCAACTGTTCTTAGAGATGAAAAAGAAAATACTATTCCCAAGAAAACGACTCTGGACAAAAAGAAATCATATCTCTTCGGTTCAGTTAGTTATGATACAGATGATATTTTAAATATTGACTATAATTTTGCAATTGATGAAAATTTAGATGAAATTAAATATCATGGCCTTGGAATAAATCTATCATTAAATAATTTTGTAACCGACTTTAATTTTATTGAAGAAAGTGGTGTAATTGGGAGCGCAAATATTATTGAAAATAAATCAACTCTAAAATTTAATGAAAATAATCTTTTAACCTTTAAAACAAGAAGAAACGAAGAGATCAATCTTACAGAATATTATGATTTAATTTATGAATATAAAAACGATTGTTTAGTTGCAGGTTTAAAATTTAAAAAAACTTTCTATCAAGATAGAGATATAGAACCCTCGGAGGATCTATTCTTTTATATTACTCTAATTCCATTAACAACTTTAGAACAAGAAATTGATGAAAGTTTTTAAATAAAATTATTAAAGATGGTGTAATAAAATTAATCTAAATGAAAAAAATTATATTTTTAATAAGCTTGATTATGGTTACTTTGGTACAAAAAAATACTTTATATGCCATAGACAATAAAATTATTGTAAAAATTGACAACGATATAATAACAAGTTTAGATATTAAAAAAGAAACTAGATATTTATTAAATTTAAATCCAAAAACCAAAAATCTATCTAAAGATGAAATTTATAATTTATCAAAAACTTCCCTTATTAGAGAAAAAATCAAGGAAAAAGAAATTTTAAAAAATTTTGAAATAATGAGTGTTGAACAAGAGACTCTTCAACAATTTATCGTGAATATTTATAAAAAAATTGATCTTAATTCAGAGGAAGAATTTTTAAAATTACTTAAGGAAAATAATCTAAGTATTGATTATGTTTTGAAAAAAATCCAAATTGAAATTCTATGGAATAGATTAATTTACTTAAAGTATAAGTCTAGTGTTAAAATAGATCCTGAAAAAATTAAAAATAATCTTTTAGTTAATAAAAAAATGACCAGAAAAAATTATTTTTTACAAGAAATTATTTTTAATCTTGAAAAAAATGAAAACTTAGAAAATAAATTTACCAAAATTCAAAAAAGTATTAATTATCAAGGTTTTGAAAAAACTGCATTAATTTATAGTATCTCAGACTCTTCAAAGAATAATGGTAATGTAGGATGGATAAATGAAAATTCATTAAATAAAAATATCTTAAATGAAATTAAAAAAATTAATGTGGGTGAATATTCTAAACCGATAATAATTCCTGGTGGTTTTTTATTATTAAAAATTAAAGATATAAAAATTAAAGAAGAAGAATTAAATGTTAAAAATGAACTCTTAAAAATAATTCAAAATAAAACAAATCAGCAACTAAATCAATTCTCATTAATATTTTTTAATAAATTAAAAAAAAACTTGGAAATAAATGAATTATAAACCAATCATAATAGTAAATGGTGAACCAAATAGTATTTTTTTGGAAATTTTTTTCAAGTCTATTAGTAGTAAAAAAATTAAATCACCAATTCTTCTTATTTCTTCATTAAAACTAATAAAGCATTTCATGAAAAAATTAAATTTTAGAAAGTCTATTAATATAATTAAGTATAATGATATAGATAAAAAAACTCTTGATAATAAGTCAATAAATTTAATTGAAATTAAATATAATTTTAAAAAGCCCAATCAATTTATAAAAAAATCTTTTATTTTAGGATTAAATTTACTGAATGAAGGTTTATCAAATAAATTTATAAATGGACCAATATCAAAAAAAAGTTTTTTAAAAAAAAAATTTCCTGGTATTACCGAATATATTGCAACAAAAATGAAAATAAAAAAAGTTGCCATGCTAATTTATAATAAAGAATTATCAGTCTGCCCGTTATCTACTCATGTTCCTATAAAAAATGTACATAATGAAGTAACAAAAAAAAATATTAAAGAAAAAATTGAATTAATCGATGAATTTTATCAAAAGTATAGAAAAATTAAACCTAAAATAGCTGTTTTAGGATTAAACCCGCACTGTGAAAGTACTGATAAGTTTAACGAAGATGAAAGAATAATCAAACCAACAATAAAAAATTTATCAAAATTAGGTTACAAAATTTTTGGACCATATGCTGCAGACACAATATTTTTAAAAAAAAATAGAAGTAAATTTGACGTAATCCTAGGAATGTATCACGATCAAGTTCTAACTCCAATAAAAACACTACATGAATATGATGCAATTAATATTACTTTAGGATTGCCTTTTATTAGAATTTCACCTGACCATGGTCCTAATAAAAAAATGATAGGAAAAAATATATCTAATCCCTTAAGTTTGATTAGGGCATTAGAATTTTTGGATAAAAATTGATAAAAGCAAAAAAAAGTTTAGGTCAAAATTTTTTAATTGATAAAAATATTTTAGAAAATATTACAAATACAACTAAAATAGAAAATAAAGTAGTTCTTGAAATTGGACCAGGGACTGGAAATCTAACATCATATATTCTTAAAAAGAATCCAAAGAAAATGATTGTAATTGAAAAAGATATAAATTTAGCAACTCAACTTAAGAACAAATTTAAAAATCAATTAAAAGTGATCAATGATGATGTTTTAAAAATAGATGAGACCAATCTTTTCAAGGATAAAGTCACAGTTTTTGGTAATTTACCTTATAACATTTCAACTGAAATTCTCAGTAAATGGATAATTAATTTGAAAGATAACTTTTGGTTTGAGTATCTAGTTTTAATGTTTCAGAAAGAGGTTGCTGATCGGATAATTGCTGAATTTAATACCTCAAATTATGGAAGGTTGTCGATTATTTGTAACTGGAAACTTAATATAAAAAAAATATGTGATATTAAACCAGAGGCATTTTATCCAAAACCAAAAATAAACAGTTCTTTATTATTTTTTTATCCTAAAAAAAATTTTATAAAAATTAAAAATCCTAATAACTTAGAAAAAATTACCAGAATATTTTTTAATCAAAGAAGAAAAATGTTAAAAAAACCTTTTAATCAACTTTTTAATGGAGATAAAAGTATTATAGAAAAATTTAAAATAGATTTAAGATTAAGACCCCAAAACATAAATTTTGATACTTATTATAAACTAGCTTGTGAATACGAAAATTTAAGAAGTTAATTTATCAACATGGCTTCTAATGTAGTCTGGATCATAATCTTTAGAGCCATTATTTATTACAGCATGAATTAGTTTTGTTATTTTGTTATAACAGTCATCTAAATCATTGTTTATTACTACATAATCGTAATTTATCCAATGTAGCAGATCTCTTTCAAATTGTTTCATTCTTTCTTCAGCTATTGATTTGTTTATAGCATGTCTTTTAGATAATCTTTCAAATAAAACTTTTTTGCTTGGTGGTAAAATAAAAAAAGTAATTAATTTATAATCTAGTTTCTTATTTTTTATTTGATCTGCTCCCTGCCAATCAATATCAAAAAGAACATTTTTACCTTTATTCAATTTATCAATTACTGGTGTTCTTGTAGTGCCATAAAAATTATTGAAAACTTTTGCGTATTCAAGGAATTCCTCATTTTTAATTAACCGTTTAAACTCTAACTCATCAACAAAAAAATAATCTTCGTTTTGATTTTCGTTAGGTCTAGGTTGTCTAGTTGTATGTGATATTGAGATTTCAAAATTATCTTCTTCAGATAATTTTTTAACTAAGGTGGTTTTACCAGCTCCTGAAGGAGATGATAATATTATCATTACCCCATCTTTATCTGATGGCATTTAAATTTCTAGTTTGCTTTTCCTTCGATAAATTTAACCGCATCACCTACGGTTAAAATCTTCTCTGCTTCACTGTCTGAAATTTCAGATCCAAATTCTTCTTCAAAAGCCATCACTAATTCAACTGTATCCAAGCTATCAGCACCTAAGTCATCTATAAAACTTGACTCTTCGGTAACTTTAGCTTCGTCAATACCTAAGTGATCAGCTACAATTTTTTTTACTTTGCTCGAAACATCTTCTGACATATTGATCCTTTTTGTTATAAATTCTTATTAGTTTAAAAACCTATTTTGTCAAGCCATATACATGCCTCCATTAACATGCAAGGTTTCACCATTTATATAATTTGATTGATTTGAACATAAAAAAAGTACTGCATTTGCAATATCATCTGGCTCCCCTAGACGTGATGAAGGAATTTTAGCTATTATCACTTCTTTAGATTTGTCGTCTAATTTATCTGTCATAGCTGTTTTGATAAAACCCGGCGAGATACAGTTTATGTTAATATTTTTTTTAGCATATTCTATCGCTAAACTCTTTGACATCGCAATTATGCCTGCTTTAGATGCTGTGTAATTTGCTTGGCCTAAATTCCCTGTATGACCAACAACAGATGTAATATTAACAATTTTACCTGATTTATTTTTGAGCATTTTTTTTATTGCTGACTTGCTCATTAAAAAGGTCGATGTTAAATTAATATCAATAACTCTTTGCCATTCGTCTAAACTCATCCTTATTGCTAAGTTATCTTGTGTAATGCCTGCATTATTAACTATGCAATCTAAACTTCCACCAAGTTCTTTCGTTGCTTTTTCAACAAATTCTTCAATTTTATCACTTTGAGAAATATCAAACTTTAGTGTTTTAATATTTGCATATTTACCTTTTAGTTCCTCAAGTTTTTCTATTCTTGTACCTGAAGCTAAAATATTTGCGCCTGCTTGATTTAACTTTTCAATTATTGAATTTCCAATACCACCTGAAGCACCTGTAACGATAATATTTTTACCTTTTAAATCTGTCATATTTTTAAACCTTCAATATCGTTTTGACTATTTATTGTATCAATTTTTACATCTCTATTAATTCTTTTTACCAAACCTGACAAAACTTTCCCAGGTCCAATTTCTATAAAATGGTTTACATTATTTTTTATCATATTAATTACACTTTCTCTCCATCTAACTCTATTTTCTATTTGCTTAATCAATAGTTTTTTTAGCTCATCTGGATCTTTAATTTCATTAGCAGTTACGTTTGAAATTAATTTATTTTGTCCATTTTTAAAATTAAGTTTATTCAACTCCTCAGACATAATTTTTGTTGCATTATTCATCAAATCGCAGTGGAAGGGCGCACTTACTGGAAGCTTAATGTTTTTTATTGAATTATCCTTTAAAATTTGAATTAACTTTCCTAAATCTTCTGTTTTTCCACTCAAAACAATTTGACCTTCTGAATTATCATTGGCTATTTGTGCTTTTAAATTTTCTTTATTTTCTATCAATATTTTTTCTATTATTTCTACTGTTGAGCCTAATACGGCAACCATTCCTCCCTGCCCTTTTGGAACAGCGTTTTGCATTGCATCTCCTCTAATTCTTAGTATTTTTAAAGTATCTGAAAAATCTAAATATCCTGCACATGATAAAGCTGAATATTCACCTAAAGAATGTCCTGCAAAGTATTTTGCTTTATTTAAATCTAACTTGAATTCATTTTTTGCTAAATTAAATATTGAATAACTTATTAAAAATATTGCTGGCTGTGTATTGGCTGTTAAATCTAACTCTTCTTTTGGTCCTTCCAGGATAAGCTTAGAAATAGAAAAATTTAGTGCATCGTCTGCCTGTTTAAAAAGATCTTTTATCATATTAAATTTACCATAAAGCTCTTTTCCCATTCCTACTATTTGAGATCCCTGACCTGGAAAAATTACTGAAAACATATAAAAAAAACTAATTATTTTGCCTTTTTAACTATTGTAATTGAACTTTTATAATAGTATATCCTCACTTTTTATTAAAGAACTTAAATGAATTTATACGAACATACTATTATAGCTAGGCAGGATGCTTCACCAAGTGAATTAAAGCAACTTACGGAAAAATATTCCAAAATAGTTGAAAAAAATGATGGTGAGGTTGTTAAAA
Organism: uncultured Pelagibacteraceae bacterium; assembly: GCA_902542855.1. Classification (GTDB taxonomy): domain Bacteria; phylum Pseudomonadota; class Alphaproteobacteria; order Pelagibacterales; family Pelagibacteraceae; genus Pelagibacter. The sequence continues at coordinate 22,447 of CACBWE010000010.1, forward strand.
CTGAAAGCTGGGGGCTATTAAATTTATCTTATTTAATTAAGAAGAATAAAAAAGGAAGTTACATACACTTCAAAATAAAAGGTAAAGGCAATGTAATTGATGAATTAGAGAAAAATGAATCAATAGATAAAAAATTGTTAAGATATCTAACTGTAAAAGTAAAAAAGTTTGATTTAGAAACAAATTACTTTAGTAAAAAAGAAGATAGTGAAAAAAAGGAAAGTGTTAATAACTAATGCCAAAAAGACAAACTGGAAATAAAAAAGGAAAACAAAGTAACTTTGCAAAATTAAGCATTTTTCAACCAAATAAATACAAATTTAAAAAAACATGCCCTCTATCAGTGAAAGGTGCTCCAAAAGTAGATTATAAAAATATTAAACTTTTGAAAAAATATATTTCTGAAAATGGTAAAATTTTACCCTCAAGAATAACAAATGTGTCACAAAAAAAACAGAGAGAGCTTGCTCTTTCAATTAAAAGAGCAAGAAATTTAGCTTTAATATAAAATGAAAGTAATTTTATTAGAAAATGTGAAAAGAATTGGTTCTATTGGTGAAGTGATAGAAGTTAAAAGAGGTTTCGCTAGAAACTTTTTAATAGCTAACAAAAAAGCTCTTTATGCTTCAAAAGAAAATATAAAAGAAGTTGAAAAAATTAAAGCTGAGTTATCTAAAAAAGATAGTGAAAAGCAAAAAGAAGCTTTTCAAATATCTGAGCAAATAAATAGGAGAGAATATTTGGTTAAAAAATTAAGCACAGAAAATAATGAATTATATGGTTCTGTAAAACCGACTGAAATTTCAAAGATTATTAAAGAAGAAAATAAAATTGATATTAAACCATCGATGATACAGCCAGTTCAAGAAATTAAAGCTTTAGGAAAATTTAAGGTTAAGATTTCTCTGCACTCTGAAGTTGATGCTGAAATTACAATAAATGTTTCCTCAGCAGACACAATTCAATAGTTATACACTCTTTTCCCCAGTAACAATTTACAATTTGATTTAATTATTTTTCATATAAATTAATATAATGGAAAACAACTTAAGCATTGTAAAAGATCAGATTAAAGAATTACCAAATAATATTGAAGCAGAACAAGCTGTCATTGGCTCTCTTTTGGTAAATAATGAAATCTATGATGAAATAAGTCTTATTTTAGATCCCGAAATTCAAGCTACTTTTGGTGATAAATTTTTTGACCCAATTCATCAAAAAATTTTTAATGCAATCAGAAATATGATTTTTAAAGGTATGCTTGCAAATCCAATAACTTTAAAAAATTATTTTAAAGATGATAAAGATGATATTAACGTTTCAGAATATTTAGTAAAAGTTACTAAATTTTCTACATCTGTAAGACAAACGATAGAGTATGCCAAAATTATTTATGACATGTTTGTAAGGCGTGAGCTAATAAAAATTTCTGAACAAGCTGCTGATAACGCAAAAATAACAGATTTAGAGAATGATGGCCAATCAATCATTGAAAATACCGAAAAACTTTTATTTGATTTAGCTGAAAAAGGTTCTTCAAACACTTCTTTGGTAAAATTTGATGATGCTATGAAACAAACCATAGAAATGGCTCAAGCTGCATTTAAAAATGAAGAAGGGATAGTTGGAGTTCCTACAGGTTTAAAGGATTTAGATAATAAACTAGGTGGATTACATCAGTCAGATTTAATTATAATTGCAGGTCGTCCATCGATGGGTAAGACCTCACTTGCAACTAATATAGCTTATAATGCTGCTAAAAAATTACAAGATAATGGAAAAAAATCATCTATAGCTTTCTTTTCACTTGAAATGTCATCTGAACAGTTATCCACAAGAATAATTTCTGAGCAAGCTAGAATAAGTTCAGACTTCATTAGAAGAGGGCGAATAACTGATGATCAATTTGATAAATTTATAGAAACATCAAAAGATATTGCTGACCTCCCACTTTATATAGATGAAACACCAGCTATCAGTGTTGCCGCATTAAGTAATAGAGCCAGAAGAATAAAAAGACTTCATGGTCTTGATTTGATCTTGGTAGATTATATTCAATTAATGCGTGGTTCTCTCAACAATAGAGATGGAAGAGTACAAGAAATTTCTCAAATAACTCAAGGTCTTAAAGCTATTGCTAAAGAGCTTTCTGTGCCCGTTGTAGCTCTTTCTCAACTGTCTAGACAAGTCGAACAAAGAGATGATCATAAACCTCAGTTAGCAGATTTACGAGAGTCTGGTTCTATTGAACAAGATGCCGACGTAGTAATGTTTGTTTATAGAGAAGGGTATTATCTCTCAAGAAAAGAACCTAGAGAGGCAACAGTTGAGCATGCTGAGTGGCAGGCAAAAATGAATGAAGTTGCACATTTAGCTCAAATTATAATTGGAAAACAAAGGCATGGTCCTATCGGCAATGTAACGCTTGAATTTGAGGAAAGATTTACAAAATTTAAGGATACTCAATCAAGTTAAATTCCAATATAAAGAGCTTGAATGATAGCTCATTTTTATCAAAACTTTATACTCAAAAATCCCAAAACAATATTTGTGTTTTTAATTATTGCAATTTTAAGCTTTGGATACTATTCAAAAAATTTCAGGCTTGATGCTTCATCAGAAACTCTATTAATAGAAGGTGATCCAGATTTAGCTTATTTAAAGGAAGTATCAGAAAGATATGGATCTAAAGAATTTTTAATTCTTACTTATACACCTAACGAAGGGATGGTAACTGACACATCAATCAATAATTTATTAAGTTTAAAATATAAAATACAAAGTCTAAACTGGGTACATAGTGTAATTACATTATTAGATATTCCTCTTTTAAATAATTCGGATGCTCCTCTTCAAGAAAGACTAAAAAGCTTCAAAACGTTAAAGGATGAAGATGTTGATAGGGATCGGGGTTTTAAAGAAATTTTAAATAGTCCTGTTTTTAGAAATTTTGTCATTAGTGAGGATGGTAAAACTAGTGGGATTATTGTTAACATCAAACAGTCTCAAAAATTAGAAGATGTTAAAAATAAATCAAAAGAAGAAATTGAACATGTTAAAGAAATAATCAAAAAGCAAAACCATCAGAATATTTTAGAAATAAGACAAGTTATAGAAAGTTATAGCGATGTTGGAAAAATATATCTTGGAGGAATACCAATGATTGCTGATGATATGATGACTTTTATCAAAAGTGATATAATTGTTTTTGGATTGGGTGTTCTTTTATTTATTATCACTACTTTGTGGTTTGTTTTTAGAAATATTCTTTGGATTATAGTTCCTATAAGCAGTTGCCTTTTTTCTGTGATAATTATGATGGGATTGCTTGGACTGCTTGGATGGAAAGTTACTGTCATCTCATCAAATTTTATTGCACTAATGTTAATTTTAACAATGGCAATGAATATTCACATGAGCACCAGGTTTCTTCAACTTAAAAAAGATTTTCCATCAAAAAATAATTTTGAAATTATTTCCTTAACTACATCAAAAATGTTTTGGCCAATTCTTTATACTGTTCTAACTACAATTTTTGCATTTTTGTCTTTAATTTTTAGTGAAATAAAACCTATTATCGATTTTGGTTGGATGATGACTTTTGGATTAATTACATCATTTATTATTACATTTACTTTGTTACCTACCCTTTTAAACTTTGCACCCACAAATAATATCTCAGTTAAAAAAGAGCAGAAATCAAAAAGTACAAATTTACTTGGTTTAATTTCTATTAATAATAAAAACTCAATCTTCTTAGTAAGTGGAATAATTATAATATTCAGTATTTTTGGAATAAGTAAGCTTGAAGTTGAAAATAGTTTTATAAATTACTTTGATAAGAATACTGAAATTTATAAGGGTATGAAACTTATAGATGAAGAGCTAGGTGGTACAACACCTTTAGACGTAATTATTAAGTTTCCTGATAAGGAAAAGGTAAAAAAATCTGAGGAAGATGATGAATTTGACGATTGGGGCGACGAAGAAGATACTAATGATGAAAAATATTGGTTTACTAAAGATAAAATTGATCTAATTACGTCTGTTCATAATTACTTGGATAGCTTACCTGAAATTGGCAAAGTTTTATCTTTTTCATCTATTATTGAGGTAGCTACTCAATTAAATAATAATAAGCCATTAGGTACTTTAGAAATGGGAGTGCTTTACTCTAAAATTCCTGAGAGTATTAAAACTGAAATCATTGATCCCTATCTTTCAATTAAAGATAATGAGGCTCGAATTAGTTTAAGAATTATAGACTCACAGGAAGATTTAAAAAGAAATGATTTAATTAACAAAATTAATTTTGATTTAAAAGATAAATTTGGTTTAGAAGAAAAAGATTATAAGCTAGCCGGTGTCTTAATATTATTTAATAATTTATTACAAAGCCTGTTTAAATCTCAAATTTTAACATTGGGATTAGTTATGATTGGAATATTTTCAATGTTCATAATCTTATTTAGAAATATTAAACTTTCATTGATTGGTGTTGTACCAAATTTTATTGCAGCTTTTTTTATCTTAGGAATAATTGGATTGTTAGGAATACCTTTAGATATGATGACGATAACCATTGCAGCAATTACAATAGGAATTGCTGTAGATAACAGCATTCACTATATTTACAGATTTAAAGAAGAGTTTAGTAAAATGAAGGATTACAATAAAACATTAAAAACTTGTCATTCAACTGTTGGGGTTGCTATACTAAACACTTCAATTACGATTGTTTTTGGATTTTCAATTTTGGTGTTATCGAAGTTTATTCCGACAATTTATTTTGGTGTATTTACTGGACTTGCTATGTTATTAGCTATGATATCTGTGTTAACACTGCTTCCTGCATTAATCTTAATTATTAAACCTTTTGGCAAATAATCTTAATGTTAGAAATCATAAAAGATTTTTATATAGCAATATCAATAATTGATTTAATTTATTTAATTTTAACAATTCTTTCTTTGATAAATTGTTACAAAAATGGCTTCATTTTAAGTATTCTCTCAATGGCTAAATGGTTACTGGCATACATAATTACACTAATTCTATTTCCAAAAATAAAACCATATATAAAAGACATAATTGATAATGAGTATGTGCTCGATATTAGTTTAGGAATAGTAATATTTGTAGTTGTTATCTTTTTGGTTCTATTAGTAAATAAAGGAATAAGCAAAGCAGTCAGATATACAGGAATCGGTGGCTTAGATACAACATTTGGATTCTTTTTTGGTTTTATAAGAGCTTACATTATTTCTGTTTGTATATTTTCTGGTGCTCATATCGTTTATAATTATGATAAATGGCCAATAAATTTTGACAAATCATACGTCTTTCCATATTTAGAAAAAGGTAGTAGTTATCTGATAAAAGAATTTCCTAATGAAAAAACATATCAAGATTCTAAAGAAAAAATTAAAGACCTATAATCCAAGATTAAAGGAAGAGTGTGGAGTTTTTGGTATAAGTAATGCAAAAGATGCTTCAGCTTTAACAGCGCTTGGACTGCATGCTCTACAACACAGAGGTCAAGAAGGCTGTGGTATAGTCACTTTTGATGGGGAAAAATATTATTCTGAGAAAAGATTTGGTTTAGTTGGAGATAATTTCAACAAAGAAAAAGTACTTAACAATCTTAAGGGGGATTATGCAATTGGCCATAACAGATATAGTACAACTGGAAATAATATATTAAGAAACATACAACCTTTTTTTGCTGACACTAATGCGGGTGGTATTGGAGTTACTCATAATGGAAATCTTACTAATTCAATATCATTAAGAAAAAAATTAGTAGAAGAAGGAGCAATATTTTATACTACTTCAGATACTGAAACTATCGTTCAACTAATTGCTAAATCAAAAAGACCCAAAACAATTGATAAAGTTATTGATGCAATTTTTCAAATTCAAGGTGGTTATGCTTTAGTAATGCTAACTCAAAACTCATTGATTGGGGTGCGAGATCCTTATGGAATCAGGCCACTAGTTATTGGTAAACTTGGAAGTAGTTATGTTCTTGCATCCGAAACTTGTGCATTCGACATTATTGGTGCAAAATTTATCAGAGAGGTTGAGAACGGTGAAATAGTTTTAATTGAAAAAAATGAATTAAAAAGTATTAAGCCTTTTCCTGTTAAAAAAGTAAGACCATGTGTCTTTGAATATATTTATTTTTCAAGACCCGACAGTTTTATTGGAGGCAAAACAGCTTATGAACATAGAAAAAACCTAGGTAAAGAACTTGCAAAAGAAAGTAAAATCGATGCAGACATTGTGGTTCCAGTGCCAGATTCTGGAAATGCTGCTGCTATGGGTTTTGCTCAAGAATTAAAAATGAATTTTGAACACGGATTAATTAGAAATCATTATGTTGGAAGAACTTTTATTGAACCAAGCCAGAAAATAAGAAGCTTAGGTGTTAAATTAAAACTAAATGCTAATCAATCAACTATTAAAAATAAAAAAATAATTCTAATTGATGACTCACTTGTTAGAGGAACAACGTCTCATAAAATTGTAAAAATGCTTTATGATGGCGGTGCAAAAGAAGTTCATGTTAAGATTGCATGTCCTGAAATAAGATACCCAGATTTCTATGGGGTAGATACACCAACCAAAAAAGAATTATTGGCTGCAAACAAAACTAATGATGAAATTTGTAAATATATCGGTGCCAAATCTTTAAGTTTTTTATCAATAGATGGATTATATAAAGCAATAGGTTTTGAAAACAGAAGTAAAATTTATCCACAATTAACGGATCATTATTTTACAGGTGATTATCCAGTAAAATTAGTTGATGAGTTGGGAGACAATAAAATTACTCAATTATCATTATTGAGTTCAGCATCAAATAATTAAAATATGAAAACAGTTAAATTTAATGAAATGAAAAATGGTAGTAAAGATGACTATCAACTTTTGGAAAAACTAGAAAAGAAATTTGAAAGACAAACAGCAGATAGAATTCTAAGTTATTTGAGCAAACAAACTTCAACTTTAGAAGGTTACAAAATCAGTAGACTTGAACATTCTTTACAGGCTGCAACAAGAGCTTTTAAAAATAAAGAAAGTGATGAAATGATTGTTGCAACCTTACTACATGATATTGGGGACGATTTAGCACCAATGAATCATTCTCAATATGCTGCATCCATACTTAGACCTTATGTTTCAGAAAAAACCTATTGGATTATTCTACACCATGGTCTTTTTCAAACTTATTACAGTGCTCATCATTTAGGTGGGGATAGAAATGCAAGAGATAAATTTAAAGACCACAAATATTATCAAGACACCATAAATTTTTGTGAAAAATATGATCAATGCTCTTTTGACCCTGATTACAAAAGTATGACTTTGGATGATTTTAAGCCATTAGTTAAAAAAATATTTGCAAAAGAGCCTTATTATTATCTTTAAATTTATCCATAAATCACTATTTACAGCCCATGATAGATTCAAAAGAAAAAATTATTAATTATTTTAAGTCTGGTGTTAAAGAGTCCAAAAATTTTAAAATTGGGATAGAGCATGAAAAGTTTTTATTTAATAATATAGACAATAAAAGGATTGATTATTCAAAAATAAAAAAAATGTTTTCAGCTTTACTTGAATTTGGCTGGAATCCAGTTTTTGAAAAAGAAAATATCATTGCTCTTAATAAAGGTGGTAAAAATATAACTCTTGAACCAGGCAATCAAATAGAATTGTCGGGAGATAAATTAAATCATATGCACGAAGCTTGTGCAGAGTCACAAGATTATTTATTTGAACTTAAACAGGTGACAAAAAAATTAGATATAAAAATTGTTAGCGCAGGATTTGATCCTATTTCTAGATTAAATGAAATACCAAATAACCCTAAACAAAGATATGAATTGATGACTAAGGATATGCCTCTAGGTGGGGAACTTAGTTTAGATATGATGTATCGAACATGTGGCACACAATTAAATTTAGATTATAGTTCTGAAAAAGATTTTATTAAAAAGTTTAAAGTAATAAACTCAATTGTACCCATTACAATTGCTTTGTTTGCAAATTCCTCAATTGTAGAGAAAAAAAATAGTAATTATTTATCTTATAGATCTAAAGTATGGCAAAGCACTTCTAGAGGTGGATTGCCTAAATTATTTTTCGAAAATATGAATTTTGAAAAATATGCAGATTTTGTAATTAATTTTCCTATATTATTTATACAAAATAAAGATCAATATATTTCAGGTAGGAAATATATTTTTAAGGATTTTATGGAAGGAAAAATCCAAGAAATTGGAAATAGACTTCCAACTGAAGCAGACTTAATAACTCACTTAAGTACAATATTTACTGAAAACAGAGTTAAGAAATATATTGAATTGAGATCGATGGATACATGTGGTTGGGATTGTTTATGTGCAGGACCAGCTTTCAACGTAGGTATGCTTTATGGAAATTTAGACGAAGCTCATGAACTAATTACAACATGGGATAAAGATAAAATAATTAACGCTTATCTAGAAGCACCAAAAAAGGGTTTTAATACTCAATTAATGGGGAAAGATCTTCTTTATTGGTCATCTACACTTTTAGATCTTTCAAGAAAAGGTTTGGAGAATAGAGATGTTTTAAGTAAAAAAGGTAATAACGAAACTATATTTCTAAATCATCTACAAAAAGTAATTGATAATAAGACAACAAACGCAGATCATATGATTAGTAAATTTTCGAAAAATGAAAATTTAGACGAATTATATGATAAATAAAATTGTTGCTATTCAAGGAAACCATCCTTCTAAACTAAATCCTTTAACAGATACAAGTGTATTTTTAGCAAACGAAATTCAGTATAAAAAATATAAAATTTTCTATTACGATCCTAAAGATTTATCAGTTATTAATTCAAAAGTTATAGCCAAGGGTTTTTTCATAAAATTTAATTATAGCCGAAAAAAATTCTATAAAGTCTTAAAAAAACAAAGTTTAGATTTAACAAAATGTAAATTTATTCTTATTCGCCAGGATCCGCCTTTTAATCTTGAGTACATTTCAACTACATACATTTTGGATACAATTAAGACTAAAGTTAAAATAATTAATCACCCAACCTCTGTTAGGAATATTTCTGAAAAATTGTATTCATCTAAATACCAAAAATACATGCCAGCTACTATTTTTAGTCAAAATATGGATGAAATTAAAAAATTTTTCAAAAAAAACAAAAAAGTCATTTTAAAACCCATCCATAGTTTCAGTGGAAATGATATTCATTTCTTAACTAAATTTAACCCAAAATTAGTAAATAAATTTATAAAAAAACATGATCATATCATGTGCCAAAAATTTCTTCCTAAAATAAGTAATGGAGACAAAAGAGTTTTTATTATTAATGGAAAAGTATGTGGTGCAATTTCAAGGGTTCCAAAGAAAGGTTCAATTTTAAGTAATATGAGTAAAGGAGCAAAACCAACTAATATCAAATTAACAAGTAAAGAAATTAAAATTTCAAAAATTATTGCAAAAGATTTAAAAAAAGAAAATATTTTTTTTGCAGGAATTGATTTTATAGATCAAAAACTCAATGGAGATATAAATGTTACATCTCCAACTGGACTTAAAACACTTTATGATCTATCGGGAATAAATTTAGCTAAAACTTTTTGGAAAGAACTTAAAGCGTGAATAATTTAAGTAATCAACAAAAAGGCTCTTTAATGGCATTTGTAGCTATTATTTTTATAACTCCTGACTCCTTACTAATTAGATTATCAAATATTGATACTTGGGGGATGCTTTTTTACAGAGGAGCAATACCGTTTTTAGTAGTTTTCGTTGGTCTTCTTTTATTTTATAAAAATAATTTCTTAAAAGCTTTATTTAAAATTGGTTATCCAGGTATTTTTTATGTAATTAGTTTTTCCATATGTAATATTACTTTTATTATCTCAATACAAAACACCAATGTAGCAAATACTTTATTAATGGTAGCTCTTGCTCCGATGCTATCTGCAATATTGGGAGCTATTTTCCTAAAAGAAAAACCTGATAATAAGACTTGGATCGCTATAATAATTACCTTTATTGCTTGTGTTTATATTTTTTATGACTCATTAAGTCTTGGCAATTTTTATGGAGATTTATTTGGTTTAATTACCTCTTTTGGGTTGGCCTGTAACGCAAACATTGCAAGATATGCAAAATCAACTGACTTAGTGCCTGCTGCTGTAATTGGAAAATCATGTGTCGCTATATTTGCCTTTTTCTTTGTAAAAGACTTTACTTTAGCGGGAAATGATCTTTTTTATATACCTATAATGTGTGTAATGTGCGTAGCTATACCTTTTGTTTTAGTAACTATAGCACCAAGATTTATAACTGCTGCTGAAGTTAATCTGTTTTTTCTTTTAGAGACAATTCTTGGACCTTTATGGGTTTGGATGGTGATCAAAGAACAGCCTTCTCCTGAAACGATCTATGGGGGCATTGTTATCATTATCACGATAGCAATTCATTCTTTACTAGCCATAAAAAAAACACAAACCAAAACTACCTAGCGAAGAATTATTAAATTTTAAAAACAAAGCATGCAAAAAGAAGTAAAAAAGTCTTGGGCTCTATTTATTGGGATAGGAGTAATGATGATTGCTCATGGATTGCAAATGCAAATCATGGGTATTCGGTCAGTACTTGAGGATTTTAGTGTTTTTACAACTGGTATCTTCATGTCTGGATATTATGTTGGCTACTTTATAGGCTCAAAAACTACTCCTAATTTTGTTTCAAAAGTTGGTCATATAAGAGTATTTGCTGCATTCGCTTCGCTTGCATCTTTAAGTGCTTTATTAGCAGTTGTTTATGTAAATCCACTTATGTGGACAATTAGTAGATTTATAACAGGTATAAGTTTAGTTAGTTGTTATGTGGTTACTGAGAGCTGGTTAAACGATAGAGCAACTAATAAAAATAGAGGGCAACTATTATCTGCATATATGATGGTAATTTATTTTGGTTTAGCTCTAGGTATGCTTCTACTTAATATAAGTAAACCTGAAGCTTATGAACCCTTTATTTTAGTTTCTGTTTTACTTTCTGTTGCTCTAGTTCCTATTTTATTAACAAAAAGACCCGCTCCTAAATTTAAAAAAATTGAAACAATAAGTATTCTAGAACTTTATAAAATCTCACCTCTTGGTTCTTTAAGCTCTTTCTTTACAGGAATAATTCATGCAGCTTTCTTTTCTTTAATTTCTGTTTATGCAACGATCGCAAAATTTACTTTATTTGAAACATCTATACTTTTGTTTATTGCAACAATTGCTGGAGTTTTAGGTCAGGGTCCTATTGGTTATTTTTCAGATATTTTTGACAGAAGGAGAGTGATAGTCATAACAACATTTGGAAGTTCTCTTTTAGCATTAATTGCAATTTTAACTTCAAATGATCCTATACAAAATATTTACTATATGGATGAATTTGCTTTTAGAAAAATAATTTTTTTTATAGCTGTTGGACTTTATACAAGTTTATGTCTACCATTATTCTCACTTAACCTTGCACATACAAATGACTTTGTTCCAAAATCTAAATTTGTTGCTGCAGGTGGTGGATTACAATTAATTTTTGGTGTAGGAGCTATTAGTGGTCCTATTTTGTGTGCAATTT
>CACBWE010000011.1 GCA_902542855.1 uncultured Pelagibacteraceae bacterium
TATATCTAATATAAAAAAAAATACATTCAATTATCAGTTCAACAAAACTCAAATACTAAGTCCTTTCAAGATTAATATTTCTTATGCAAAATATAAAAAAATATTTAAATTATTCTCAAAAAAAATAAGAGAAGGTGAGACCTATCAAATTAAAATTTGTACAAAATATAAAAATAAATCTTTAATTAATCCTGTTAATTTTTTTTGGAAATTAATGCGTGTTAATGCTTCTCCAGAATCATTTATGATAAAAGATAAGGATTATTCTATTGTAAGTTGCTCTCCCGAAACATTAATTGATAAGAAAAAAAACAAAATAATTACTAAACCAATAGCTGGAACTTTTAAGAAAAAATTATTATCCAATAAAAATATAGCTATTAAATATTTTAAAAATAATGAAAAAGAAACCAAAGAACACAACATGATAGTTGATATGGAAAGAAGTGATTTATCTAAAATTTGTAAACCAGGAAGTGTTAAAATATTAAAAAAAAAATATGTAGAAGAATACAAACATCTTTTTCATTATGTGACTTCAATTGGTGGAATATTAAATAAAAATACAAAATTGATTGATATCATTAAGGCAATGATGCCTGGAGGATCTGTAATTGGTTGCCCTAAAATTAGAACTTTAGAACTTTTAAACAAACAAGAAAAAGAAAGTAGAAATATTTTTACAGGAAGTTTTGGATTTATTAAATTTAATCAAGATATGAAGTTTAATATAATTATTAGATCAATATTAAATTATAAAAATCAATCGGAGATCTCTGCAGCATCTGGTGTAGTATTAGATAGTTCACCAAAGAAAGAATTTAATGAAAATTATATTAAAGCAAAATCTTTATTGGAGTTATTTAAATGATTTATATTGTAGATCATCAAGACTCTTTTACCTGGAATGTTGTTCATCAATTTGCAAAATTCGATAAAATTATTTGCTCAAACTATTATGAGTTAAATGATAAATTTCTTGATAAAAGTGATGTTATAGTTTTATCACCAGGACCTGGATCACCAAAGGATTATCCTATTACATCGAAAATTTATAAAAAATACAAAGGAAGAAAAAAAATTATTGGTATTTGTCTTGGCTATCAAATGATTTTACATAATGAAGGTGGCAAAATCATACAACAAAAAAAAATTTATCATGGCTTTCAATCCAAAATAAAAATAAATAATCAAAGCAAAATCTTTAAAAATAACGAACAGTTTAAGGTTGGTAGATATCATTCATTAAAATTAATGGAGCCATTTAAATCGAATTCAATTAAAATAACTATGAGATGCAGCAAAACAAAAATACCAATGGGCCTTGAGGACAATCAAAATAAAATATATGGATTTCAATTTCATCCAGAATCTTTTCTAACTGAAAATGGCAACACTATTATTAAAAAAATCTTATCAGCTTAGTAATCTTAAAGAAGTTACTTTCAAAGATCTCTGGGGATCTAGAGGTGTATTCACCACAATGCGTATGGTTGGAAAACCTCCTAAGTTAATACTTTTAAAACCTCATATAGAGAATTTAATAAAATCTTTTAAAAAATATGGAATAAGAAAAAAAAATTTAAAAAATATTATTAAAAATTTAATTAATAAAAATACTCTTTATAAAGGCCATGATAATTTATTTCGTATAGCGTTGAATAAAACACTAATATCAATCTCAATTAGAAAAAGACCAAAACCAAAAAAAAATTTTAATCTTTTATTGTTTAGATATAAAAGAGTAGAGCCAAATTATAAAAATCTATATTATAAAAAAATATTAGCAAAATTAGGCAAAGTTGACACAACTAAATTTGACATTGCTCTAGTAGCAAAGGATAAAATTTTAGAAACTGGTACTTCAAATTTAGTGTTTGTGAAAAATGGAAAGATCTTTTCACCTAAAAATAATTGTTATTTAGGAAATACACTTAAATTTATAAGCAAGAAAATTAAAATTAATTTCAAAGATATTTTTATTAAATCAATTGATGATTATGATGAAATAATTCTTATTGGATCTGGTAAAGGAGTAACATCAGTTTCAAAAATAAACGAACTTAAATGGAAGAGAAGAAAGAGTAATTGCTACAATAAGTTAAATAAAATATATAATTCTCTTGTTTAATATGAAAGATCCAAACAACCCTTGTATATTTTGTAAAATCAAAAAAGAAGAGCTTCAGTTTGAAAACCAGTTGGCTTATTCATCCACAGATAGCTACCCTGTCTCAGAATTTCATAGTCTTATCTTTCCGAAAAGACATGTAGAAACATACTTTGATCTTACTAAAGAAGAAATTCAGGCATGTAATGAGTTAATTTTAAAAACTAAAGAAAAAATTTTAAAACAAGATTTTAGTGTTAAAGGTTTTAATATAGGCACAAATGCAGGTAAATTTGCAGGCCAATCAATTATGCATTGTCATATTCATCTAATTCCCAGAAGAGAAGGGGATGTCGAAAATCCTCAGGGTGGTGTTAGGTCAGTGATTCCTAACAAACAACACTACAATCGTAAACTCTAAGTTGTTATTAAAGACAAATTGACCAATACTTTTGATTGAAGTCTTTAGATAACTAGATTAGAAAACTCTAAATTAATTCAAAATAATTTTAAGGGTATTAAATGTTCAAAATCAATCCTTTTTCAGTTCTAGCAGAGACAGTTCCATCTATACTTATTCAAGGCTTTGTGGTGTTAATGGTTTTATTAATTGTTACAGGTACTCTTTTAGACATAGTTCATAAAAAGAACGTTAAGTATTTTTTTGAAAACGCAAAAAAAGCAAAAAAAAACGCAACTAAAGAATTATCAACTGGTGAAAGAATAGCAGTGGTTTCAAAAACAATTGCATACGACATTGGAACTACATCTGAACTAGGTGCAGGAAAAAGGAGAGTAGCACATGTTCTTGGTATGTATGGAACTATTCTTTTTTGGGCAGGATCTGTAGTAATGATATTTGGGTATTCTTCGGCAAATGCTGAAACTCCAACAATATGGCCTATGATTTGGCACATCGGTGCTTTAATGACTATTTTGGGGGGGTCGTGGTTTTGGTTCTTCTTAAGGGTTGATGTATATTCTGAAGCGCAACCTTGGTACAGAATTATTAAAGCAGATTTATTTGTACTTGCATTAATTGCAACTTCATTAACAGGATTTATTTGGTCATATCTTCAAAGTTTAAATTTGGAAGGAAGATGGGACGCAAATTTATTTTTAGTATTATTTATAATTTCAAATTTAGTTTTATTTGGAGGAGTTTATTGGTCAAAATTTGCCCACATGTTTTATAAGCCTGGTGCTGCAATACAAAAGAATTTAGCAGAAGCAGATGGATCAAGAGACAATTTGCCTCCACCAGCAGATGCACCTGAGCAATTTGGATTGGGCATAAAAAGAGAGAAACCTAAACACTATTAATTGAAAATAATTATGATAAAAACAATAAAGGAGAAAAAATAATTATGTCAACTTTTGTTTATATGACTAGATGTGATGGATGTGGTCATTGTGTGGATATTTGTCCATCAGATATAATGCATATTGACGAAAATATTAGACGAGCAAAAAATATTGAACCTAATTTTTGTTGGGAATGTTATTCATGTGTCAAAGCATGTCCTAATCACGCAATTGATGTAAGAGGCTACGCTGATTTTGCTCCAATGGGGCATAGCGTCAGAGTAAGAAGAGAAGAAGAAAAAGGAACGATCTCTTGGAAAATTAAATTCAGAAATGGTACTGAAAAAAATTTCGTATCTCCAATTACAACTAAGCCTTGGGGAAAATTTATCCCAAAATTAGCTGAAGGAGATAAACCCAATCAAGGTGAAATAAACTCACAAAGATTATACACTGAACCTGAAGGGTTAAATATAGATGGAGAGCTTCCAAGTGTTCCTAAGGAGTCATTCAAAAAAGGAGTTTACTATTGATGGCTAGTCATAAAACTCATTACGAAGATTGTGATATATTAGTTGTTGGTGGAGGTATGGCCGGTACTGGTGCTACCTTTGAAGCAAGACACTGGGGTAGAGACATGAAAATTGTTTGTGTTGAAAAAGCTAACATTGATAGAAGCGGAGCTGTTGCTCAAGGACTTTATGCGATTAACTGCTATATGGGAATGCAGTGGGGTGAAAACCAACCAGAGGATCACGTAAGATATGCAAGAAATGATTTAATGGGAATGGTAAGAGAAGATTTAGGTTATGACATGGCTCGTCACGTAGACTCTACAGTTCATATGTTTGATGAATGGGGTTTGCCTATGATGAAGAATGAAGAAACTGGAAGATACCTAAGAGAAGGTAAATGGCAGATTATGATACACGGTGAAAGTTATAAACCGATTGTTGCAGAAGCTGCAAAAAAATCTGCAGATAAAATTTATAACAGAATAATGATAACTCATCTTTTAATGGATGAGACTCAAGAAAATAGAATTGGTGGAGCAGTAGGATTTAACATGAGAACAGGTGATTTCCATGTTTTTAGAGCAAAAGCGGTGATTGTTGCTGCTGGCGGAGCTTCACATATCTTTAAACCAAGAGCGGTTGGAGAAGGAATGGGTAGAACTTGGTATGCGCCATGGAGTAATGGATCTGCATATGCATTACCAATTGCAGCAGGTGCAAAGATGACTCAAATGGAAAACAGAATTGTATTATGTAGATTTAAAGATGGTTATGGTCCAGTTGGAGCGTATTTTCTTCATTTAAAAACCTATACTCAAAATGCTAATGGCGAAAACTATGAGAAAAAATGGTATGATCAAACTAAAGAGTTAGTTGGAGAATATATTGATCATCATCCAACACCAACCTGTTTGAGAAATCATGCATTTATTCAAGAGGTAGCTGCAGGTGGTGGACCAATTCACATGGTAACTACTGAGGCTTTTCAAGACCCACATTTAGAAACAGTAGGATGGGAAAATTTCCTAGGAATGACTGTTGGTCAAGCAGTTGTTTGGGCTTCTCAAAATATTGATCCAAAATACACAAATCCTGAGTTAACTACATCTGAGCCCTATGTAATGGGTTCTCATGCTACTTGTTCTGGCGCATGGGTTAGTGGTCCAGAGGATTTGTCTCCACCAGAATATTTCTGGGGTTATAACAGAATGCTAACTATTGATGGCTTATTTGGTGCTGGAGATACAGTTGGAGGAAGTGCCCATAAGTTTTCATCTGGATCTTTTACAGAAGGTAGATTAGCTGCAAAAGCTGCTGTTAAATATATTGAAGACAAAAAAGCTGAGGGGGTAAAAGTTTCAGATAAACAGTGTGAAGACTTTAAAACTGCAGTTTATAAACCACTAGAAAACTATACAGTTGCAAGAAATGAGATTACTGGTGGAACAGTTTCCCCTAGTTATATATCCCCAATTCAAGGTCTTCAAAGATTACAGAAAATCATGGATGAATACGTGGGTGGTATTACCTCAAATTACATGACTAATGGTAATATGCTGAAAAGAGGACTTGAGTTGTTAGATTGGCTACAAGAGGACTTGGAGCATGTTGGAGCTGAAGATTATCACCAGCTAATGAGAGCTTGGGAGTTAAAACATAGAGCTTTGACTTCTCAGTGTGTAACGGAACATACTTTGTTTAGGGAAGAAACTAGATGGCCAGGCTACTATTATAGAGGTGATCATATGAAACTTGATGATGAAAACTGGCATTGTCTAACAGTTTCTAGACGTGACCCTAAAACTGGTAAGTTTAGTATGGAGAAAGTTCCTGTATACCATATAGTGGATGAGAACGAGAAGAAAAAAGCTTCGTAATAAAAAATTTAAATAAATCACATGGATATTTTATCTAAATCAGATGATGAAATATATGAATTAGCCAAACCTATTTGGGATAATTTGGTTAAATCATCTAATCTCAAAGATTATGGTGGATTTACTAGAGATTTTTCTACTCAAATGCTTTTTGGTGCTAACGAAGTAGAGCTTGGTAAACAGTGGGCCAATAACAAGCTAATAACTAATCTTAAAGAGACTTTTGAACCCTTTGGTTGCCTTAGAAGAGGAGATCACATAACTGTATTGATCAAACAGACAAATAAAGAGATTCCAGGAGAGTTCCTTGGAAGGTTAGTGTTAGGAGTTGAGGACGAGACAATTAAAGTTTTTGGTGCCACCATCTACTAGGCAAAAAAAATTACCTAAAAACAAATAATTGTTTGACAAATTTCGTTGTGGGTGTATTGACGAAATTAATGTTACTTTCTAACGTAAAAATTATCAATAAACTCTCAAATTTTAAAACTACATTTATTAAGGCAGGCATTATAGCAAGCTTAACAGCTTACTGGGGAGTGATTTTAGTTGGAACTTTTATCACTTTTAACTAAGTTGTTTTTTTACAACTTGTAAATTTTTTATGGAAGTATTTTTACCGATAGCTCAAGTTTTTGTTAACCCTATCGAGATACTTTTATTAAGTGCGATTGTTGGAGTGCTTTCAGGTTTATTTGGTGTTGGTGGTGGGTTTTTGATGACACCTTTCTTAATTTTTTTAGGAATACCTCCTGCATATGCAGTTGCTAATGAAGCAAATAATATTTTAGCCACATCAGTTTCAGGATCCACCACGCATTATTTAAAAAACACTTTAGATTATAAAATGGGATCTATTATTGTTGTTGGTGGTGTAATTGGGACTTCATTAGGTATTTATATTTTTACTTATTTTAAGGGAATTGGAAAAATTGATACTGTTATATCTTTAGCGTACATGTACATACTAGCAATAATTGGAACTTTAATGTTGGTCGAAAGTTTAGGTGAGATAGATAAAGCAAAAAGAAATATTACAGTTAAAAAAAAATTACATGTACATTACTGGATACATGGTCTTCCATTAAGAATGAGATTTCCAAAGTCTAAATTATATGAGAGTATTTTTACTCCAATAATAATTGGACTATTAGTTGGTTTTATTGCAGCTATTATGGGAATTGGTGGAGCATTTATTTTAGTCCCAGCGATGATTTACATAATTAAGATGCCTACCAAGTTGGTTCCTGGCACATCTTTATTTGTTACAATCTTTGTAAGTGTGGTTGTTACTTTTCTTCACTCGTTTAATTATGGATCAATAGATTTATTATTAGTTTTAATGCTAGTTGTTGGCTCAATTATAGGAGTTCAAGTTGGGCAAAAATTAGGAGAAAAAATAGACAGTTCTGGTTTACGAGCTTTATTAGCAATTTTGTTATTGATAGTGGGTATAGCTATTGCATACGATACATTTTTTGCAGATCAAATTATTAACGGTTCTTCCAAAGCAACCAGTGCAAATTTAAATGTCTTTTCTCAATTTATTATTGATTTTTCAAATGAGATGCCTTTCTTTTACGGATTATTTACAATTATGTTTGCAATAATTTTAGGAGTTGGAGCGGCATTTATAAGAAGATTTATTTCGAATCTTAGAAAAAATTTAGCAGTTAAAACTTAGTTAAAATAAATCAAATACAATTCTATAGTTGTAATACAAACTATACCGACAGTTGCCATGCTTATAAAACCAACAACAAATGGTTTATAACCCATATTTTTAATTTCTTTTAAGTTAGTGGAAAGACCTATTGCTGCCATCGCCATTGTTAAAAATATTTTTGATGATAATTGAATACCCTCAATTGTAACTAACCATTTGTAATTATTTAAGTACATTAGATCACCTAAATTTCTAATTATTATCATGGCCACAAAACCTAATACAAAGTAAGGAAAAATATCTATTATTGCGTATTTCTTTTCTGAAGTTTTTCCCCGATTATAAAGAAATGCAAATAAAGGGATCATGATAATTAAAAAGGTATTCCTTATTAATTTCGTTACTGTTGCGATATTTAAAGTTTCAGGACTATTAAACTGCTGGTCATAAATTAATCCTGCAGCTGCAACTTGAGAGGTTTCATGAATAGATGTTCCCAGAAATAATCCTATTAATAATGGCTCACTTTCAAAATAAAAGTTAGCAAAATAAGGATAAATAAGCATCGAAAGTATTCCAAACAATGTAATATTAGCAATTGCATACGACACCTCGTTTTTTTTTGCACCAATAACAGGAGCAGTAGCCATAATTGCTGTAGTGCCACAAACAGTACTGCCTATTGATATTAAGTAAGCCATTCTTGTTGGAATTTTTAATTTTTTAATTAAAAGTTTAATTACAACTAAAACACTAATAATGCAGATTATAATCAATGGAATTGCTATTGCCCCAAACTCTAAAAATTCAAATGGTTTCAATTGAATACCTAAACAAATAATACCAAGTTTTAGAATGTATGTTTGGGTGAAATCTAATCCTCTTAAAAAACTTTCTCTAATTTGAAAAATATTTCCAAAAAATATTCCTAATAAAATAGCAATCATCGCAGTAGATATTGGGCTTTTTTCATAACCTAATAACTCAATACCAAGAATATTATTGAAACCTTCAGATAAAGTGTAAAGAACAAATGCTAATATAATACCCGGTAAAACTACCAGGTATTCTTTAAATTTCATTTAAGATTTAATTTAATTAAGCACTTCTGTAAAGTTTAGTCATAACAAATTCTTTATGACCTAAAGCTTCGGCACAAGTTAATCTACCGTTAGCAACTTTTAGTGTAGTTTTAATTAATTCATCACCTGCTTCATTTAAATTCATTTCTCTTGAAAGAATTTTTGAAACATCACAATCAATATGCTCTCCCATACCTTTTACAGTTAATGGATTAGCTGTTAATTTAACTACAGGTTCTATTGGATTTCCAACAATATTACCTTGTCCAGTTGGAAATAAATGAATATTAAAACCAGCAGCAGCTTGAAGTGTCACACATTCAGCAGCAGCAGATGATGTGTCCATAAAATATAAACCTTTTCCTTTAGTTGGTTCTTCAGCTGGCTCAAGAACATCAATAAATTTACAATTTCCGATTTTTTGAAAATTACCAAAAGCTTTTTCTTCAATTGTTGTAAGACCTCCAGCTATATTTCCAGCTGTTGGTTGACTTTCAGAAAGATCGTCTGTTGCTTCTTTTAAAATAAAATCATTATAAGAGCTCCAAGTTTTCATAAATTTTTCAGAAGCTTCTTTTGTAGCACCTCTAGTTGCACAAACTCGTTCTGCACCAGTTAATTCAGATGTTTCACCAAAACATAAATGAACACCTAATGGCTCAAGTTTATCCATTAAGTTTCCAACAGTTGGATTTGCAGCTAATCCCGAAGTAGTATCAGATTCTCCACATTTAACTGAAATCCATAAATCACTTAAAGGGCACTCTTCTCTTTGTTTTTCTGAAGCCCACATAACAAATTCTTGTGCTTTTTTTGATGCTTTCATTGTCGTACCAATATCACCTGTACGCTCAATATGAAATCCTTCAACAGGTTTTCCAGTTTTAGCTATTCCATCTACAATTTTTTTTGTCCATTTCGGTTCAATACCAATGACAATTACAGCTGCAACGTTTGGATTGCATCCAGTTCCTATCATTGTTCTAAAATGAAGATCTAAATCTGCACCAAACTGAAGTCTTCCGTAAGAATGAGGAAGAGCGATTGTACCTTTAATGTTATTTGCAACTGCCTCTGCACATGCGTTCGAAATGTCATCAACTGGTAAAATAATTACATGATTTCTTGTTCCAGCTCTACCGTTTTCTCTTTTATAACCTAAAAAGCTCTTTGGGATTTCCATACTATTACCACTTCTTTGTTTTTACATTGTGAACATGTACATGCTCACCTTTTTTGATTGATTTAACAACTTTACCAATATCGTGACCATATTTTAAAATAGTATCGCCCTCTTTAAGGTCAACCATTGCAATTTTATGACCTAAAGGTATTTCATCTACGGATTGAATATTTGTTGAACTGTCGTCTTCCATAATCCAGCAAGCACATTCTTGTTTAGGAGTGATTTTTTCAATAACAACTACTCCCACGTTGTCTTTTTTATCATGTATGATTATATCTGTTGCCATATCGTGTCGATTTGTTTGTTTGAAATTCGTAAAAACTTATATATTAATCGCACAAATTAACAAACGAATTTTATAAATAGTATAATTACACTTTGGAGAGGTTCTAGTTTTATGACAAAAATGACAACAGAGGAAGCTTTTGTAAAAGTTTTACAAATGCACGGTATTGAACATGCGTTTGGAATTATAGGTTCAGCCTTTATGCCAATTTCAGATATTTTTCCAGATGCAGGTATTACTTTCTGGGATGTCGCTCATGAAACAAATGGTGGTTTAATTGCTGATGGTTACACTCGAGCTACTGGTAAAATGTCAATGGTTATTGCTCAGAACGGACCTGGAATTACTGGATTAGTTACACCAATCAAAACAGCTTATTGGAATCATACTCCTCTTTTATTAGTTACACCGCAAGCAGCAAACAAAACAATGGGGCAAGGTGGATTTCAAGAAGTAGAGCAAATGAATTTATTCAAAGACATGGTTTGTTATCAAGAAGAAGTAAGAGATCCATCAAGAATGGCTGAAGTACTAAATAGAGTTATAGAAAAGGCTATAAGAGGATCAGCGCCAGCACAAATTAATGTTCCAAGAGATTATTGGTGTCAAGTAATTGATATCGATCTTCCTCCAATTGTAAGACTTGAAAGACAAGGAGGAGGGAATGATGCTGTAGCTAAAGCAGCTGACTTGCTATCTAAAGCAAAGTTTCCAGTAATTTTATCAGGTGCAGGTGTCGTTATTGGAGGAGCTATAGAATCTACAAAAAAACTTGCAGAAAAATTAGACTCACCTGTTTGTTCAGGTTACCAGCATAATGACAGTTTCCCAGGAAGCCATCCTTTAGCAGTTGGTCCTTTAGGATATAATGGATCAAAAGCTGCAATGGAATTAATTTCAAAAGCTGACGTGGTGTTAGCTTTGGGAACTAGATTAAATCCATTTTCTACTTTACCTGGTTATGGAATTGATTATTGGCCAAAGAATGCAAACATCATTCAAGTCGATATTAATCCTGACAGAATAGGTTTGACAAAAAAAGTTACTGTAGGAATAAGTGGTGATGCAAAATTAGTTGCTGAACAAATTTTAGAAAAATTATCTTCAAACGCTGGTGATACTGATAGACAGGCTAGGAGAGATTTAATTCATCAAACTAAATCAGCTTGGTTACAAAAACTTTCAAGTTTAGATCATGAAGATGATGATAAAGGAACAGTTTGGAATAAAGAAGCTAGAGAAAGAGACGCAGATAGAATGTCACCAAGACAAGCTTGGAGAGCAATTCAAGCAGGAATGCCTGATGATGTAATTATATCTAGTGATATAGGAAACAATTGTGCGATAGGTAATGCTTACCCTACATTCGAAAAGCCAAGAAAATATTTAGCACCAGGTTTATTTGGTCCTTGTGGTTATGGATTTCCATCTATTCTGGGTGCAAAGATTGGTTGTCCAGATACTCCTGTTATTGGATTTGCTGGTGATGGTGCTTTTGGAATAAGCATGAACGAAATGAGCTCATGTGCAAGAGAAGAGTGGCCTGCAATAACAATGGTTATTTTCAGAAATTATCAATGGGGTGCGGAAAAAAGAAATACGACACTTTGGTTTGATAATAACTTTGTTGGTACAGAATTAGATCCAGAATTAAGTTATGCTAAAGTTGCTGACGCATGTGGCTTAAAAGGTGTAACTGTTAGAACAATGGAAGAAACCACAAATGCTATCAAGCAATCTTGTGAGGATCAGAAGAAAGGAATTACAACATTTATTGAGGTAATTCTTAATCAAGAGCTTGGGGAACCATTTAGAAGAGATGCTATGAAAAAACCAGTAAGAGTTGCTGGTATTAAAAAAGAGGATATGAAGAAGCAACCTTCTTTAAATTCATAAAATCTTTTAAATAACAACCAATTATCATAATCTTTTTTCATGGAAGTTGTAAACGATAATAGCTGTAGTTGGATTAATGATCTAAGTCCAAGAAACAACATAAAAACACTTTCATCTGATTTAGATTGTGAATGGTTAGTTGTAGGAGCGGGTTATACAGGATTATCTGCAGCAAGAAAATTAGGTCAACTTCATCCTGGTCAAAAAATATTATTAGTTGATGCTCAGCTAGCAGGCGAGGGTGCTAGCTCAAGAAACTCAGGCTACTTAGTGGATACAACACTTAATGATGGTTTTACCTCTAATAAAGAATTAGATAATTATAAAAAAAAAGCAGATATCTATAAATTGGGAATAGAAGTTGTTAAAAAATTTATAAATGAACATCAGGTAGATTGTGATTGGAATGAATGTGGAAAGTATTTTGCATCATCAAAGCAAGAAGATAGAAAAATATTAGAAAATTTTTCAGACACTTTATCAAAATTAAGTTTTGAACATAATTTGCTATCAAAAAAAGAACTTAAAAAAAGATTAGGTACCAATTTTTACAATATTGCTCTTCATACAAAGGGAGGGATTCTATTACACCCAGGTAAACTGGTTAGAGCTATGATTGATACATTACCAGAAAACGTAAATCTTTATGAAAATTCTTCATTATTAGATTGGAAAAAGAAAACTGATGCAGTCATTTGTAAATTTAAAAATGGTTCAATTAAAACTAAAAAGATTATTTTTGCTACAAACGGATTTCTGAAGTCTTTGGGTATAAAATCAAATTATAATTTTCCTATTACTTTAACAGCTAGTATGACTAGATCTTTATCAGATGAAGAGTTTGTATCTATTGGTGAGCCTAAAGAATGGGGTGTGTTACCTGTTAGACCAATGGGAGCTACTATAAGAATGACTAAAGACAGAAGAATTTTAATTAGAAATACTGCAGAAGTTTATAATCCTTTTAAAATGTCTAAATCTGAATTAAATAAAAGATCATTAAAACAAAAAATAGGCATTAAAAAAAGATTCCCACAATTACCAAGTGAGATCATTCAATCTTCATGGTCAGGAATTGTTTCAAGAACCAGAAATAGCTCTCAAATTTTTGAAAAAATAGATGAAAATATATTTGTTGCAGGCTGTTATAATGGTTCAGGTATTGGAGTTGGTACTTTATTTGGAGAGCAAATAGCTATCAAAGCTATTAATGAAAATACAAATGAGATAGAAACTATTGAATCAAGAAATAAACCTACTTGGCTTCCTCCTGATCCTTTTTTAAGTTTAGGAGTTAGAACTAGATTGATTTATGAACGTTTAAGAGCAAGATCAGACATTTAAACTATCTTTTAGAAGTTTGATTAATAACAAATATTCCCGATGTTGTTATTATTATCGCACCTAAAATTGTAAATAAATCTGGAATATCCTCATAAAAGAAAAATCCAAAAATTATTGCCCAAAAGATTAATGTATAATGAAATGGTTGGATGATACTAGCCCTAGCATTTTTAAGAGCTAATATTTGGAAGTATATACCTAAGGAAAAAAAAATTCCAATTGGTAAAAAGAACCATAATGACTTCAAATTCACAGGTTGCCAAAAGAAAAATGTCATTATTGAGGTTATAAATATTCCAACTAAAGAAGAATAAAACAAAGATACTTCAGGAGAATCATATTCTGTCATTTTTTTTGTAGCTATTTGATAGAGACCCAGAAAAAAAGCAGCTATTAATGGAATTAAAGATTTTATACTAAAAACATCAGAACCAGGCCTGATA
This sequence comes from uncultured Pelagibacteraceae bacterium, assembly GCA_902542855.1. Lineage (GTDB taxonomy): Bacteria > Pseudomonadota > Alphaproteobacteria > Pelagibacterales > Pelagibacteraceae > Pelagibacter. Next base: position 13,711 of record CACBWE010000011.1, read on the forward strand.
ACAATTAGTACTCCAATAAAGCCAATAAAAATTGCTACCCAAGTTTTAATTGAAACTTTCTCGTTTAAAATAAATACAGATAATACCACAATTATTATTGGTGCTAATGCCCCAATACTGTGAGCATTTGCTAAGGACAAATACTTAAAAGATAAAACAAAAAAACCAGATTCTAAAATAGATAATAAACTTCTTATAATTTGTAGTTTTAAATTATTAGATCTATAAAAACTAATATTTTTGGATCTTCTAGCCTCTAGAATACTTAATAAAAGTACAAAGATGTATTTTATAAATAATAATTGAAATATAGAATAATATAATACTGCACTTTTTTGAATTGCATCTAAAATTGAAAAAGAAAAATAAGCTATGATTGCAAAAATTATACCTAGTGTTTCTTTTGATTTATAATTCATTTGTTTTAAATTTAATTATTAAGCACAGACATTGGATCTAGTCTTGTTTGAAACCAATTCACTCTAAAATCCAAATGTGGTCCTGTTGATCTTCCTGTAGATCCTACAGTTCCTATTATATCTCCTTGATTAATTTGATCACCAACTGAGACTAATACATTTTCTAGATGAGAATATATTGTTGATATCCCATGACCATGATCCATTATAACTGTTCCACCAGTATAATATAAATCGTCTTCTGCCATAGTAACTACACCCGAACCAGAAGATTGTATCATCGTTCCTTGTTTAGCTGCAATATCTATTCCATAGTGTGGCCATCTTGGTTTACCATTTAAAATTCTTTGACTACCATAAACACCGCTGATTATACCTTCAACCGGCATTATAAATTTTTCTTTAAAAAATTGTAGATCAGAATTAATTGCTCTTGCTTCTCCAATTGCATTATTTTCTTTTTTAATTCTTTTATAAACAGACTCAGGTGGGGTAACTTTGCTTTCTGCTAAACCATCTATTCTTTGTATATTATATTTTCTTTTTAAAACTTTTTTTGTAGTTAATGATTTTTTTCCATTAATAATTTTTGTAAATGTTAGGTCATATTTTTGATCTCGATCTATACCAAAGACAAAAAAACCATCTTTTGAAACTTTTACTTCTTTTTTTCCGACCAAAATTCTAGCATTAGGATCAGTTTTACCTAATATAAAGTGACCTTGTAGAAATTTACCTTTGAATTCAATAGCTTTTACTGGTGATATAAAAATTAAAAAAACAAAAAAAAATCTATAAATTATTGAGCTGTCCATCCACCATCTATAATTATCGATGTTCCAGTTATCATTGAGGATGCTGAGGAAGCTAAAAAGCATACTGTTGTAGCAACATCACTTTCTGTAGCTGCTTTTCCCATAGGAATATTTCCAAGGGCTAACTTTTTAAATTTTTTGTTTTTAAAAAAATTTTTAACCATTGGTGTTTCAACAAAAGTAGGCGCTACAGTGTTAACTCTTATATTTTTTTTGGCCAATTCGACACCCATCCCTTTAGTTAACCCCTCAATACCAAATTTAGTCATATTGTATACGTTTCTACCACTCATACCAACGTGACCTAGTTGAGATGACATATTTATAATTGAACCAGGTCTTCTTTTATTTTTAAGCATTTTTTTACAACAATTTGTGCCACGTTAAATGCTGCTTTAAGATTTAAATCTACTAGATAATTCATGCTTTTTTGTTTAATTTTTTCAAAGGGTTCTGGAATGTTAGTTCCAGCATTATTTACTAACACATCAATAATTTTAATCTTTTCTAATTTTTGTTTTAAATCTTCATAGTTCATTACATCACATGAAACCTTTATAATTTTACCTTTAACTTTTTTGACATCCTTTTCTAATTTACTAAGATCTGAAGATGTTCTGCTTAAAGCTATAACAGTTGCACCTGCCTCAGCTAATGCAATTGAACATGCTCTTCCAAGTCCTTTGCCTGCACCAGTAACTAAAGCATATTTATTTTTAAGATTTATTTTTTGAAGATACATTAAAAGAATAATATTTTAATATCTGTGTAAATCAACTCAACTGCTACAATTAAAATAGCTAATAATCCAAGCCAAGCTATCCATCTATATTTTTTAATCCATCCAGAAATTAAAGTTGCTGCAGTTGCCATTAAAATAATTGATAAAACTAACCCAAAAACAAGTAGTCCATAATGTTCACCAGCTGCACCTGCCACACCCAGGACATTATCTAAACTCATTGTAAAATCAGCTAATAGAACAGTCCAAATAGCTTTTAAAAAACTAGAGCTATCTACTTTAATGTCTTCTTCGGTCTCCGAGCCTTTTATTACATCCACATAAAGTTTGTAAACAATATAAAGCAACAATAATCCACCAATTAATCTTAAACCAGTGATTTGAAGTAGATAAGCAGTAAGCAAAGTTAGTATGATTCTTAAAATTACAGCACCACCAATTCCCCAGAAAATAACTTTTTTTCTTTGTTCAGGTGGAAATTTAGATGCAACCATTCCAATTATAATTGCATTGTCTCCAGCTAAAACTAAATCAATAAGAATAATTTGAGTTAATATTGCTATTTGTTCAGGTGTAAAAAATTCTGCAAACATTACTGCTGTAGTATCATGTCAGCACCTTTTTCTGCAATCATAATAGTAGGTGCATTAGTATTTCCAGAAGTAATATATGGCATTACAGATGCATCTATCACTCTTAGGTTTTTAACTCCATGGACTTTTAATTGATCAGATACAACAGCATTTTCATCTTTTCCCATCCTACATGTACTGACAGGATGAAAAATAGTATTAGCATATTTTCCTGCTTCAACAGCTAACTGTTCATTGTCGGTAATATTTATACCTGGTCTTAATTCTTCTGGTCTATAATCTTTATAGGCTTTGGACTCCATAACTATTTTTCTTACTATTTTAAGAGACTTACCTGCTATTTCTCTATCTTCATCTGTAGATAGATAATTCATTTTAATCTTTGGAGGAATTCTTGTATCGGAAGATTTAAGTTCAATAGATCCTCTGCTAGTAGGTCTTACATTAGTAATGGTTGGTGTGAAAGCAGGAAATTTATGTAAAGATGATTTTCCTAAGAGATCTGTACTAGCAGGAGAAACATGAAATTGTAAGTTTGGAGTTTCTAAATGTGGATCACTTTTAACAAAACCACACAAATAACTAGCACCAACTGTAAGAGGACCAGTTCGTGTTAAGAAAAATTTTAATCCAGTAAATATTTTTTTAGTAAAGCTATAATAAATATCATTTAATGTTTCTAAATTTTTTATCTTATATACAGGTCTTAACATTAGATGGTCAGTTAAGTTTTGGCCTATATTTTTATTATCCATTAATACTTTAATACCGTTATCTTTTAATAATTTAGCTGGCCCCAAACCTGAAGCTTGAAGAATATGTGGAGATCCAATAGTACCAGCACTTAAAATGATTTCACTATTTGCTTCAATAGTATTTAATTTATCACCAGTCCAAAAATTAACCTTTTTGGCAATTTTATTTTCAAATTCAATATTTTTGATATGAGCTTTAGTTATAATTTTTAAATTACTTCTACTTTTTACTGGATTTAAATAACCAACTGCTGTGCTACATCTAAAACCATTTTTTACTGTTAAAGGAAAATATCCCATTCCTTCATTATCGCCGTTATTAAAATCATCAGTTTTTTTATATCCAAATTCTTCTGCAGCTTCTAAAAACAAGTCTAAAACTTTGAATGTAGATCTAATTTTTTCTACCTTTAAAGGCCCGCCAGAACCGTGAAATTCATTTTTTCCAAATTGGAAATCTTCAGATTTTTTAAAATAAGGAAGCACATCATCCCATGACCATCCTACATTTCCTAATTGTCTCCAATAATTATAATCATTTGATTGCCCTCGAATATAAAGCATTCCATTAATAGAAGAACTTCCTCCAAGTGTTTTTCCTCTTGGGTAAGTCATCTTTCTATTATCACAGAAAGGCTCTTCCTCTGTATTAAAACACCAATCTGTCTCAGGATTATGCATTGTTTTAAAATACCCTCCAGGAATATGTATCCATGGATTAGTATCCTTACCACCTGCCTCTAAAAGTAAGACTTTATTTTTAGGATTAGATGAAATTCTGTTAGCAAGAACACATCCAGCTGATCCAGCACCAATTATAATATAATCAAAATTATCCATTACTTAGAACTCTTATAAATTAAAATTTTTTTATTTGTAACATTTCTGTACACAAAAAAATTAAAATAATCCAATATTAACACTTGTTTTAGATTTCATTCTTTGACAAGCTTTAATTTTTAAAAATATAGAGAGGAATAACGATATGAAAAAAATCATTTCAATGTTATTTGCAGTTGCGATGGTATTTGGATTTATTTCAAATGCTAATGCTGCAAAAACACTAAAATGTCAGACAGTTCTTAACACTAAAGCTGATGAAGTTAAGATGTTAAAGGACTTTACTGATACAGTTACTGAATTAACTGGTGGATCTTTAAAATTTGAAATCTTACCTGCAGGAGCAGTTGTTGGAGTTAAAGAGACTCTAGATGCTGTTGACAAAGGGTTGATTGACTGTGGATTTGCATGGACTCACTATTGGTCAGGTGAACACCCTGCTGCAATGCTATTTGGTTCTCCAGTTGCTGGTGGTGGAATAGGTATAGATAATTTAGCGTTTTTATCTTGGTTCCAATACGGTGGCGGAAAAGCGCTTTATGATCAATTATGGAAAGAAATGGGAAGAGACATTAAAGGATTTATGCTTCAACCTGTTGGACCAGAGGCTTTAGGTTGGTTTCCAAAACCAATTAAAGATATGGCTGACTTTAGAAAATATAAGTTCAGAACTCCTCCAGGAATTCCAGGTCAAACTTATAAAGACATCGGTATAGCATCTGTTGCTATGGGTGGTGGAGACATTCTACCAGCTTTAGAAGCAGGAACTATTGATGCTGCTGAATGGTGTTGTCCAAAGCCAGACTTAACTTTTGGTTTCCAAAAAGTTTTAAAGCACTATTATTTACAAGGTTTACACCAAGTAGTGGTAAATGCTGACTTTTATATTACTGGAAAAACATATAACGCTATGACTGCACATGAGAAGAAGTCTCTTGAAGTTGCGGCTGATGCGTCTTTGATAAAATCTTTAAGTTATAGAATTTTATCAAATGGTGAAGCTTTACAAGAACTTACAACAAAACATGGAGTGATTTTAGAAGATACTCCATCTGACTACTTCACTGAGTATATGGCAGCTGCTAAAGCAACTTTGAACAAAAATGCTGAAAAAAATGCATTTTTCAAAGAAGTTTATGACTCTATGAAAGTATTTGCTGATAAAGCAGTTCCTTTCTGGAGTGGTGCTCAAATGTCAAATGCGAAGCTAGGAATGGCTCACGCAGCAACATTAAAGTAATCATTAATTAATTAGAACATTAGAGCGGACTTGTTAGTCCGCTCTAATTTTTTTTAATAAAAATTTTTATGGCTGAAGAACCAAGTAAATTAGATATTTCAGATGAAATGATTGCCGAAAGGCGAGGTGGTTCGGGAAAAATGCCAGAAGATATGCCATCTTGGATGGCAAAGTCTATAATTAATATAGACAAATTTAGCAAGCGAGTTGGTAGTGTAGTCTGTTGGATATTAATGCCACTTATTTTTGCTATGACCTATGAGGTACTTGCTAGAAAATTATTTTTAGCACCGACAATATGGGCTTATGATATTAGCAGATTTTTATATGGGGCTCTTTTTATGCTGGGTGCAGGTTATGCACTTTCAAAAGGAGTTCATATTAGAGCAGATTTTTTATACAGAAATTTTAAAATTAAAAACCAAGGATTAATAGATTTTTGGCTGTATCTTTTATTTTATTTTCCAGGTCTAATAGTATTTTTTTATATGACTTTTGGATTTGTTGTAGAGTCTATTCAAAGAGGTGAAAGAGGAATGGATACTACCTGGATGCCATATATGTGGCCAATCAAAACATGTTTATTAATTGGAATTATATTTTTACTTATCCAAGGATTTTCAGAATTACTTAAGAGTTACTGGGCAGCTAAAAAGGGTGAGTGGCCAGGAGAGGATAAATGATAGCAGAATTAATTGATCCTGCTATTTTAGGTTTTATCTTAGTTGGGGTAATGCTTTTTGCAATTTTCGTTGGATTTCCAATTTCTTTCACTTTGATTTTTTTAGGTTTTGTATTTGGTTATTTAGGATTTGGAAAATTAGTCTTTTATTTAATGACACTCCAATTTTCGATGGTGATGACAGAACAAACTCTTGCCGCCGTTCCACTCTTTGTTTTTATGGGAATTATGATGGAACAAGCAGGTTTAATGGAAAGGTTATTTTCAGCCTTCCAGATGATGTTAGCTAAAGTAAAGGGCTCATTATATTATGCCGTATTGTTTGTTTCAGTTATTTTTGCAGCTGCAACTGGAATAGTTGGTGCTTCAGTTACTATCTTGGGAATTATGGCTGCAAAATCAATGAACAGATCAAATTACGATGTAAAACTTGCTGCAGGTACAATTACAGCTGGTGGAACTTTGGGAATTTTAATTCCACCCAGTATCATGCTTGTAGTTATGGGACCAATAATGGAAATTCCAGTTATAGATTTATTTGCTGCTGCAATTGTTCCGGGAATTCTTCTCGCAAGTTTATATGCAGGCTACACCACTATTAGATGTATGATAAACCCAAAACTAGGGCCTGTTCTTCCAGAAGAAATGCGAGCTGCTAGTATGAAAGAAGTTTGGATAGAGTTTTTTTTAGGTTTAGTTCCACCCGCAGCATTAGTTTTTGCAGCATTAGGAAGTATTTTATTTGGTTTTGCTACACCGACAGAGGCTGCTGGGTGTGGTGCAATGGGTGCATTGCTACTTTCATTAGCATACAAAAAATTAACATTGTCAAAACTTCAAGAAGCTTTAGTTAAAACTTTAGAAATTACAGCTTTGATTATGGTTTTAGTTGCTGCCTCAAATTTTTTTGGAGCAGTATTTGCCAGATTGGGAACACCAACTTTATTAACAGAATTTTTACTAGGTTTAGAAATGAATAAATATCTGATCTTAGGAATGATTATGGTCATGATATTTCTGCTGGGTTGGCCATTAGAATGGGTACCAATAGTTATGATTATTGTTCCAATAATTTTGCCACTAGTAGAAGCATTAGGATTTAATTTAACTTGGTTTGCAATTCTGGTTGCTGTCAATCTCCAGACTGCCTGGCTATCCCCACCTGTAGCGCTCTCAGCATATTTTTTAAAAGGTGTAGTTCCAGAATGGGATTTGAAAGACATTTATTATGGGATGATGCAATTTATGGTTCTACAGATTATAGGTTTAGTTTTAATAATCATATTCCCTAAAATTGCCTTATGGTTACCTGGTCTCTTGTATGGACAGTAGAATTTATTAGTTTAGAATAAATTTAGTGAATCAGCCAAAAGTAAAATACTCTCTTTCTAATTGGGACCTGGTGACAGTTAATCCAAATTACAAAACTTGGAATTGGAAAGATATTTTTTGTTTTTGGGGCGTTAATGTACAAAGTGTAATTGGTTTCTCATTAATCTCTTCGCTATACTTAATGTATAGCTTAAATATATTTGTAGTATTTTTTGGAATAATATTGGGATCTTTTTTTGTTTATTTATTTTCATATGCAATTGGGAAACCTTCTCAAAAATTTGGTCTACCTTTTGCAGTATTATTAAGATCCTCATTAGGATTTAATGGTGCTAAATTATTTGGATTAATCAGAAGTTTGGTTGGGATTTTTTTATTTGGTATCCAAACTTATTTTTTATCTAAAATATTAGTTTACCTGATGAGGATAATAATTTTTTCAATTGATAATTCCTTATTGGAGCAAGAAATTTTTATTATCTTTTATTTGGGTTTAAATATTATTGACTGGTTTGCAATAGTAATAACAATCGTTCTACAGACTTTGTTTTTTACTATTGGGATGCAGTATAATAAAAAAATAATTAATTTTTCAGCGATGACAGTCTATGCTGGTATACTTATTTTTTTCTTTGTTGTTTTATTAAGTGATGTAAAAATAACTACTCAAGCTTTTTCAAATATTTTTAATTTAAATAATTTTTTAGATATTAATAATTTAGCACCTTTATTGACTGTTGCTGGAACAATATTTGCCTATTTTTCAATTTTAATAACTAGTTTTGGTGATTTTTCTAGATATGTAAAAAATGAGAAAGAATTAAAAAAAGGAAACCTAAGTTTAATTTTGAATTTAATTATTTTTTCATTTTTATCTGTTTTTATTGTTATAGGGTCCGATGTTTTTCTTAATCAAAAATTTTCAGATATAGACAGAATTTTTACGAATCCAACTGATATAGTAGGAAAATTTGATAATATACAAATAACAATAGTCGTTCTATTTTTTATTATAATCGCTTCAGCTTCAACAAATTTAGTTGCTAATTTCATCCCATCTCAATACTCTCTAATAAATTTTGCTCCTTCAATATTAAGTTTAAAGAGCGCTAGTTATTTAATTGCTTTTTTTGGTTTGTTGATCGCAATCTTCTGGCTTACTATATTGAGCCAAATAGGAATCTTATCCTTTGTTGATACTTTTGGTGCTTTCTTTGGCCCTTTATTTGGAGTGATGGCAGCTGATTATTATTTAATTAAAAATCAAGAATTAAGTAATAAAGATCTATATTCTATAGATAAAGAGAGCGCTTATTATTATTCAGGTGGTTGGCATATAAAAGGTGTTTATTCTTTAATACTAGGATTTATTTTTTCAGCGTCTACAATCTGGAATACTAATTTAATGTTTTTACAATCTTATGCTTGGATAATAGGTGCATTTGTAGCTTGGATGACATACTACTTGTTAGCAAAAAAATAATTTTAATGCACACATTTGATTTTAAAAATAGAACAGCTGTAGTTACTGGTGGAGCCCAAGGGTTTGGTTTAGATGTTGCAAAAAGATTTTTAGATTCTGGTGCTAAAGTTTTTATATGGGATATCGATGAAAAGCTTCTTAAATCAGCAGTTGATGAAGTAAAAAACTCTAACTTATTTTATAGTGTCGTTGATATATCAAATTATCAAGATGTGGAGAAAAACGTTGCAGATATAACCTCAAAATCAAATATAGATATTTTAATCAATAATGCAGGGATAACAGGTCCTACAGGTCCTTTGTGGGAGTATGATGTCGATATGTGGAATAAAATAGTACAGATAAATTTAATGGGTACTTTTAACTGCTGTCGAGCAATTGTCCCAAATATGATTAAAAACAATTATGGAAGAATTGTTAATGTAGCTTCTGTTGCAGGTAAAGATGGTAATGCAAATGCAACCGCGTATAGCTCCGGAAAAGCTGGCGCAATTGGGTTAACTAAAGCTTTGGGCAAAGAATTAGCTGATAAAGATATAGCTGTGAACGCTGTCACTCCAGCAGGTGCTAAAACTAGAATTTTAGATCAAATGAGTAAAGAGCACGTACAAAGAATGCTGTCAAAGGTGCCAAGAGGAAGATTTCTTGAAATACATGAGTTTACTTCACTAGTTTGCTGGCTTTCTTCACAAGAAAACACTTTTTCTACAGCTGCGGTATTTGATATCAGTGGTGGTAGATCCACATATTAGTCTCAAAAATTTGAAACTATTTTTAGATCTTTATTTTGATTTTTAATAGAATTTTTACCCATAACAGGCGCTGTGATCATTATTGACCAATAGATAAGAAGTATAAAAACAGAAATTATTTTCATATTATTCATTTAGCAATCAATCTTGTATTTAGAATGTTTAAATTGTGACTGAATATTGAATTTATAAATAATTTATCTATAAGAAGATCATGTTTAAATTTTTTTATATTTTTGTTACATCATTAATTTTTCTTAATTCTGCACTGGCTGAAAATGTGAATATTTTTAAATTTACAGAGCAAGAGCTTTCAGAACTCGATGTTCGTAAGGTTAGAGGAGCAGATAATAAAACAGTTTATACTGTTGGATCAAATGAGAATGGTAATTTTTTAAAAGCCGTAGCTGATAACGCTGCTTCTGGCCTTGGAAAAGAGGTTAAAATCGATCTAAATAAAACACCTTTTATTAATATTACCTGGAAAATTGAGAAAGATTTGCAAGGTATTAATGAGAATTCAAAAAAAGGTCATGATTTTGCAGCTAGAGTCTTTGCTGTAAAAAAAACAGGAGCAACACCACTTTCAAATAGAGCAATTAATTACGTTTTTTCAAGCAATAGTGTAGTTGGCCAGAGTTGGCCAAGCCCTTATACAAAAAAATCAATAGATAATGTATTAGCAACTACAAAAGATAATCTGAATGTTTGGGTAACAGTGAAAGCCAATGTTAAGGAAGATTTTAAAAAATTTCATGATTTAGATGTGAATGAATTAGATGGCTTAGCTATAATGGCTGATACTGATAATTCTAAAATGAAATCAATTTCTTATTTTCAGAATATTTATTTTTCAGCAGATTAATTACCATTTTAAATACTTTTTTAATCCAATACTTAAAAACGATAATAAAATAGCTGCAATAACATCAGCGATTGGAATTGCATTTGGAAATCCAAAGTTCCATAAAATTACACCAATTAACCAAATTAAATAAATTTTCATTAAAGATATTATATCTTAGTTTATATTAAATTTTTATTTATTTGATATTATTAACTTATGCATAAAAACTTTACTCATAATGTTAAAGTGTATTATGAGGATACAGACGCTGGCGGAGTCGTGTACTATGCTAATTATTTAAAATATTTAGAAAGAGCAAGAACGGAAGCGTTATCAACTATTGGATTAAGCAATACAAAAATAAAAAATGATTTTGGTGCTCTAATAATTGTTAAATCGTGCAATATTGAATATAAAAAATCTGCATATCTAGAAGATGATTTACAAATTAAATCTTTTGTAGACTCTACTTCAAAAACCTCTTTTTTAATGAACCAATCAATATTTAAAGATAAGGAATTGATGGTAGAAGCTAAAATTCACCTAGTATTTATTAATGAAAAATTTAAGCCAGTTAAAATTCCAGAAAAAATCTTATCAGACTTTAAACCTTATACTTCTAATTTATAGATATTTTTTTAGCTTTTTTAAATAAATCTACAATCATTTTTTCAGATACAAGCTTAGTATTTACATTTCTGGGGCTTGGGTGATAACAGGCAATTAATGTTTTATTATTTGGTAGTGAATAGGATTTTCCGTGAATAAATTTTATCTTTTTATCAAAACTATATTTTTTTTTATAAAATTTAACACAATTATCAAATGCAACCTTTCCTAATGCGATAATAGTTTTTAATTTTTTTAAATTATAAATCTCACTATCAAAGTATATTGAACAATTATTTAGCTCAACTGTTTTAGGTTTGTCATCTGGAGGGACACATTTTAAAATATTAGTAATATATGTTGATTTTAATTTAAGACCATCATTTAAGTTTTCTGAATTTGGTTGGTTTGATATTTTAGCTTTAAACAAACATTTAAATAAAAAATCTCCAGATTTATCACCTGTGAAAGCTCTTCCTGTTCGTGTGCCCCCATGTGCTGCAGGAGCCAATCCAATTATTAAAATTTTTGCATTAATTTCGCCAAAACCTGTAACTGGTTTTCCCCAGTAAGTTTCATTTATATTCTGTTTTCTTTTTTCTATTGAAATTTTTTTTACAAAATTCACAAGCCTTGGACATTTTTTACATTTAAGAATTGTTTTATTTAAATTATCTATTTTAATATTCATAAATGAAAATTTTAAATTATTTAATTGTAATATTTATATGCATTAATCCTTCAGTTAAAGCAGATTCAAAACAAAATTTAATTAATGAATTGCAAAAGGGTGGAAAGTTAATTTTTATTAGACATGCTTATGCTCCTGGTGGTGGTGATCCACATAATTTTGATATTAATGACTGTACAACTCAAAGAAATTTAAGTGATAGTGGAAGAATTCAATCAAAAAAAATTGGAAATTTTTTTGAGGAAAATAAAATTATAATTGGAAATGTGTATTCTAGTGAATGGTGTCGATGTAAAGAAACTGCATTTATTGCTTTCAAAAAATATGAGACTAAAGACTTTTTAAACTCTTTTTTTAGTGCAAAATTTGCTAATAATAGAAAAAAACAAATAGTTGACTTTGATAAATTCCTTAGAGCTTGGGATAATGATCAAAATTTAATTTTTGTAACACATTATGTTGTAATTTCTGAAATTTTAAATTATGCGTCTTCATCTGGCGAGATTGTCATATCAGATAAAAGTTTAAAAGTTATTGATACTTTAGAAATTGAATATTAAATTAAATAATTATGTCATCAAAAAGAGCCATGAGACAAGCACAAAAACAAGCTTACGCTAAGCACCGCTCAAATATTACAAATAGCAAATTTGAACTCAAAAAAAAATCTTTACATAAAAACAAAGAAGAGAAACAAAATAAAAATTAACTTTGTTGATCAAATTTTTCTATTTTTTTGCAGGTAGACATTTTAGATAAACTTTCAACATCATTTAAAACTGCCTTTATAAATATATATGGTTTATTTTTTTCAAATAAAATCTGAGTATAAAATTGTGGATAACCATGTTTTAAAGTAAGTATTTTTCCATTTTCCTCATAAATATTTCTAACGTATGAATTTGATTTTTTTACACTTAAGTCTGTTAATCTATATTTTTGATATGTTTTTTCATTGTAAACATAATTTCTTGTCATAACTAATTCATTTAAATTTAAAATATATTCATTTTTTAAAAAGCCGTCTTCTTTATGATCGCACTTACTCAAAATAATAATTTCTGACTGAGAATTAAAAGATATAAAAAAAAATGATAAAAAAAATATAAAAAACTTATTTTCTCTCATTCTTGTCTACAAAAAATAAAGCTATAATAAATATTACAGTCCAAGCAAATATCGACAATGTTTTTGAAGGAGTAGTATCTGCCCCCCAAACATCAAAGAATAAAGCACCAATAATTATACCTATAGCATAGATAATGCTTACAATTTTAACTTTACTCATATTTAATTTTACTCTTCGGTTAAGTTTTTCTTGAAAAGCGACATGCCATTCTTGATTTTATAAGAGTATGATTCTTTAAAACTTTCAAGTTGCCAACCAGTGAGCCTTTTTTCAATTTCTATTATATTTTCTTTTTTCCAATTATCAGTTGTTTCCTCTAGCTTCCAAAGTCTTTTTTCCTCACTACTTCTTCCACAACCATAACAATAGCCTGTTGATGGATCGGTTTTACATATGCTTATGCAAGGTGAAATAATCATTTTTTATAAATTATTATAAATTATATTAGATAAATAGATAATTTTTTAACAATTGTCATTGGACAAATAGTTTCAATAATATATAAAACCCCGTAATTTGTGGGGCGATGGCGGAATTGGTAGACGCGTTGGTCTTAGGAACCAATATGGCAACATGTGAAGGTTCGAGTCCTTTTCGCCCTACCATTAAAATATTATGAAAGTTACAGTAGAAAATAAAAAAGGATTAAATAAAGATCTTAAAGTTTTTATTGATAAAGAGACAATAAACTCTTATATGGATGAAAAATATGAGGAGATAAAAGGCAGTGTAAATCTTAAAGGATTTAGACCTGGCAAAGTTCCAAAAGAAATTTTAAAAAGACAATTTGGTAAAGCAGTTTTTGGAGAAGTTTTAGATAAAGTTCTAAAAGAAACATCAACTAAAGCACTAGAAGAAAAAAAGATTAAACCGGCTGGTCAACCAAAACTTGATTTAAAAACTTATGGTGAAGATAAAGATTTAGAGTATGTTTTATCAGTAACAGAGTTACCAAAAGTAGAAATTAAATCTTTAGAAAATATTAAATTTGATGAATACACTGTAAAAATTGACGAGAGTGAAACTGATAAAAGAATAAAAGAAATAGCAAAAAACCAACCAAATTTTAAAGAAGTTAGTCCCGATACAAAAGCTAAAAAAGGTGATTTAGTCTCTTTAGACTACAAAGCAACAGTTGATGGCAATGACTTTAAAGGAAGTGAAGGGAAGAACACTCAGTTAACTTTAGGTAAAGATTTATTCTTAAAAGGGTTTGACGAACAATTGATTGGAGTGAAGAAAGACGATGAAAAAATTGTAGAGGCAACTTTGCCAGAAAATTTCCCTGAAAAAGAATTAGTAAATAAAAAAGCTAAATTCAATTGCAAAATTTTAAGTGTTAAGCAATCAGAAGAAGTAAAAATTGATGATGTATTTGCAAAAAATCTAGGAGCAAAAGATTTAAAAGATTTAAAAACATTAATCTCAAAACAAATTAATGATGAGTACAAAAATTCTTTAGATCAATTATCTAAAAACCAGATTTTAAAAGAAATAGATAAAATCAAAGTAGATGAAGTACCAGAAAATTTGATTGAAGAAGAGATAAAAATTCTTTCTCAAGGTATGTCAGACGAAGAAGCCAAGAAAAATAAAAAAGAATTTGAGAATAAAGCAAAAACAAGAATTAAAACTGGATTAATCCTAAACGAATTTGGAGAACAAAATCAGATCAAAGTTTCAGAGCAAGAAGTTCAAGCTGAAGTTCAAAAACAACTAAGAATGATGCCTGGACAAGAAAAAATGGTTATGGATTTTTATCAAAAAAATCCTTCTGCATTAGCGAGCCTAAGAGGAACAGTTTATGAAGAAAAAATTTTAAATTTGATTAAAGAAAAGGGTAAAGCTAATAAAAAAGAAATCTCAAAGGAGGAAGCAGAAAAAATTTTAAAAGATGCTCATACCCATAGCCATGCTGTAGATAAAAAGGAAACTAAGAAAAAATCATCTAAAACACCTAAGAATGAAAAGAAACCTGGAGCTAAAAAGGTAAAATCAAAGCCAGCAGTCAAAAAAACAAAAAAAGTTAGCAAAAAGTAATCTCAAGTTGTATAAGTAGAACGAATCAACTTATGACAACAAAATTATCAGAATATATGAGTAATCTTGTACCAATGGTTGTTGAACAATCAAGCAAAGGTGAGAGGGCTTATGATATTTATTCTAGACTATTGAAAGAAAGAATTATTTTTTTAACTGGTCAAATTAATGACAATGTTGCCTCATTAGTAACTGCTCAATTATTATTTTTAGAGGCGGAAGATCCAAAAAAAGAAATTTATTTATATATAAATAGCCCAGGAGGTTTGGTTACAGCTGGTCTTGGTATATATGATACAATGCAATATGTAAAACCAGATATTTCTACGTTATGTATTGGACAAGCAGCTTCTATGGGTTCTTTTTTACTTGCAGCAGGTACAAAAGGAAAAAGATTTTCATTACCAAATTCAAGAATAATGGTTCACCAACCATCAGCAGGTTTTCAAGGTCAGGCAACTGATATAGAAATTCATGCTAATGAAGTTCTATCTTTAAAGAAAAGGCTCAATGAAATCTACTCTAAACATACAGGCAAAAGTGTTGATGAAATAAAATCAGCTCTTGAAAGAGATAATTTTATGACAGCAGACGTTGCACATTCTTTTGGTCTTATTGACGAAGTAGTTGAAAAAAGATCTTAATACACAATATATTGAGTTATTATTAATCCAAACTTGATTAGTATGAGTCTTATATAATATGATACATAAACTGATTCGTTGTAAAAGATTAAAATGACTAATAATAATAAAAATATTTTATACTGTTCTTTCTGTGGCAAGAGCCAACATGAGGTTAGAAAATTAATTGCTGGTCCAACAGTATTCATTTGTGATGAATGTGTTGAGCTATGTATGGATATAATAAAAGAGGAGAGTAAAGATACTTTCGTCAAACATCAAGATGGCCTTCCTTCTCCTAAGGAAATTTGTTCAGTCTTAGACGACTATGTCATTGGACAGGCTCATGCAAAAAAAGTATTATCTGTAGCTGTTCACAATCACTATAAAAGATTAAATTATGAGAGCAAAACAAGTAAAAATGTTGAGCTATCAAAATCTAATATACTTTTAGTAGGACCTACAGGTTGTGGAAAAACATTGCTGGCACAAACACTTGCAAGAATTTTAGATGTTCCTTTTACAATGGCTGACGCAACCACTTTAACAGAAGCAGGTTATGTAGGAGAGGATGTTGAAAATATAATTTTAAAGTTATTACAAGCTTCTGATTATAACGTTGAGAAAGCCCAAAGGGGCATAGTTTATATTGATGAGGTTGATAAAATAAGTAGAAAATCTGAAAATCCATCAATTACAAGAGACGTATCTGGAGAAGGTGTTCAGCAAGCTCTACTTAAAATAATGGAAGGAACAGTTGCGAGTGTACCACCTCAAGGTGGCAGAAAACATCCTCAACAGGAGTTTTTACAAGTAGATACAACAAATATCTTATTTATTTGTGGAGGCGCGTTTGCAGGGCTCGATAAAATTATTTCTCAAAGGGACAAAGGAACATCAATTGGTTTTGGTGCAGATGTTAAAAATATACAAGAAAAGAAAACCGGTGAATGGATGAAAGCGTTAGAGCCTGAGGATTTATTAAAATTTGGATTAATACCTGAATTTATTGGAAGACTTCCGATGATTGCAACTTTGGAAGATCTGGACGAAAAATCATTAATTAAAATATTACAAGAGCCAAAAAATTCTTTAACAAAACAATATCAAGAATTATTTAAATTAGATGGTGCTAAATTAACATTTAAAGAAAATGCATTAAAAGAGATTGCGCAAAAGGCAATTAGCAAAAAAACAGGAGCAAGAGGATTGAGGTCAATATTAGAAAATATTTTGTTGAAAACAATGTACGATCTTCCGAGTCAAGATAATATTGAAGAAGTTATTGTTGATTCTGGTGCAGCTAAAGGACAGTCACAGCCTATCTTAGTACATGCTAAAGATGACAATAAATCTAAGCCAAATAAGACGACAGCGGCTTAATATCCTTAATAATTTATAAAAATCTATTGCATTATAAAATATAATATCCATATTATATTTATGGATATTAAAATATCATCACCGTTATTACC